>JBJEZZ010000063.1:0-37723 GCA_051887655.1 Candidatus Methanomethylophilaceae archaeon
ATAACACCGAACACGTTAAAGAACAGGTGTATCAGCGCGGTCCTCTTCGCATTAAGACCGCTGGTGAATCCTGCCATGATGGCCACGACGCACGATCCGATGTTGGAACCGAGCGTGAGGTAGATACCCTGATCCAGGGTGATGAGTCCGGATCCCACCATCGTGATGGCCACGACGGTGACCACCGACGAACTCTGGACTATCGCGGTCAGTATGATACCCAGCAGCAGGAGCACGATTATGTTGTCTATGCTCGCCAGGAGGTCCCTGACCTCGGGAAGCTCCGCGAAACCGCCCATGGAATCGGACATGAGCGAGAGACCCACGAAGAGCAGACCGAAACCTGCGAGGATACCTCCGACCTTCTTGGTGACGTCCTTCTTGGCGAAGAGCGTGACGAACGCACCGACACCGGTCAATGCGCTGAAGATGAGGGTGGTGGAGATCGAATCCCCGAAAGAACTGAGTGCGGCGATCTGGGCCGTGATGGTGGTTCCGATGTTCGCACCGTAGATGATGGAAGCGGCGAGAGGGAGGGAGATGATACCGGCGTTGACGAAACCGATGACGAGGACGGTCGTGGCTCCGGAGCTTTGGATGGCGGCCGTGGAGACGGTACCTATCCCGACGCCCAGCGTCTTGCTCTTGGACGCCTTGGAGAACAACGCCCTGAGTTTGGAGCTGCTTATCGATTCAAGGTTTGAGCTCAGCATACTGCATGCGAGCAGGAATACTCCCACACCGGCAGCCAGCATCAACAGGGCAGTGATCACAACGACACTATCCATACTACGTGTCCCTCCGTACGTCTGCGCGTGCGAACGCGTAACAGAGCACGGATATTTTTTTTAAACATAAAGTGTTCGACAGCACATCCGCCGAATCGGACAAAATACATACTGTAACGGACGATTGGAACGATCAGGACCGTGCGGTCGGCACGGTCCAAAATGATGCGGTCCGGTATCAGAGGACCGCGATGCTCACGACGTTGTTCCCGCGGAGGATGACGGTTCCGAGGCGCCTCTCTTCCTGGGTCGCGGTGGTCTCCGTGGTCTCCTCGAGGGACATGTTCATGTACTCATCGAATTCCAGGAGCTTGCCTTCAAGGACCCTTCCGTCCTTGAGGAGGAGAGAGATACGCTTGTTCAGAGATTTCTCGAGTACTGTGAGTGGCATGATCATGTTATCGACCTCCGATTAGTATCTGCACCGTATATAGGTTTCCTTCGGCACGGACCCCGATTCCGTGCAGGCTGGCACGTCATCAGGACTGTTCGTCGAGCCATTTGCGGATGTCCTTCTTGGACGTGGCCTCCACACCGAAGTACTCCATGAACTTCTTCGTGATGGTCAGTTCCTTGGTCTGTCCGACCTTCTTGGCGTTGACGAAACCCTTCTCCACCAATGCTGGCACATCGTCATAGATCCTGGAACCTATGGTCTTGAACAGCTCGGACTGAAGGATCGGCTGGTTGTACGCTATGGCGGAGAGGGTCTTCATCATACCCTTGGTGAGCTCCGCGTCCGTGAACTTCTCGCTGTAGTCGAGATACTCGTCCCTGAGCCTCATCACGTAGTCCGGTCCGATCTTGGAGATCCTGATGGACGATCCTCTTTCGTCATACTCCTCCTGGAGGAGCTTGAGCATCTCGCGGACCTTGGCGTCCGACAGTCCCGTCCTGTCCGCTATGTCCCTCACGCGAAGAGGTGATGATGCGGAGAACAGGGCGGCCTCGACCGCTCCCCTGGCGTTCAAATCAGATCACCGCCCTGGGGGTGCCGATGTCCTCCGTAGGGGCCGCCTCCACCGAGACCGTCGCCCAGTCCATCTTTATCTCGATGTAGATCTCGCCGTACGGGAGCTCGTTCTGCCAGATGTTGATCTTCCCGTCCCTCACCAGATGGAGGACCGCCACGAAACGGGTGATGTTCTCCATGGGGTCGTCGACGTACAGATCGGTGAGCGGGATAGCTCCGGTGCCGAGCTTCTGGATCATGTCCCAGATACGTGCGATGTCCCTCTCGTCGTCCTCCTCGTGGGCCTTGTTCTCGAAGTTCTTCGGCATCTTGGCCTTGAGCTCCTGACGGGCCTTCTCCCTGGCGGTCGCTATGGACGCGGCCTCCCTGGCCTCCTCCAACGCATCGAGGAGCTCCACCATGGTGACCGGACGTACCGGGAACCTGTACTGCGCCTCCCTGAGGTTGACCTGCGGGATGTGCACGGGAACGAAATCGTCCGTGAAGGGATCGTCATCCTCGTATCCGAAACCGTCATCCTCGTAGACCGGCGTCTCTCCGATCGATACGGTGGCATCCGACTGCATCCTGAGGACCTTCCATGCCATCAGGACCAGTTTCCCGGCCACGATCATATCGAACATGTTGTTCCTGACCTTCTCCCTGTAGAGGTCGGCGAACACACGGATGTCGATCTCCCACGGATCCATGCCGTGTTCGAGGACGAGACTGAACACGGACCTGATGGACTCGTCCACCGGGTCCTGGAGCTTCTCCCCGTCAATGTCGTTCTCGAGTATGCTCATGTATCTGTCGATCCTTGCGGATCCCTCGTTGTCGTCCACAAGGGACTTGTAGAACAGCAGATGCTGGGAGATAGCCTCGCTGCCCGTGTTGGTGATATTCCCATCCATTCTCACTCACCCCCATTCTCATCCATGCCCTTCTCCTGTATCCTCTGCGCTTCCTCTTCGTACTTGGATACCTCCGCGAGGTCGGGCTGCATGATCACCTTGCTCAATCCGCTCGGAAGCCTGGCCACACCAATGAGGTGCTGGGCCAGTGCCAATGTGACCTTCCTGAGCGATACCTGTATGAACTGTGCCTTGGCGGAGCTTTCCCTCACGCGTTTGGCCACCATCTCGGCATTGACCGAGTCCAGGAACATGTCGACCTCGTCCAGGACATAGAACGGGGACGGCTGGAACTCCTGTATCGCGAATATGAAGGCCAATGCCGTGAGGGACTTCTCCCCTCCGGAGAGGGCCTCCAGTCTGAGCAGCTTCCCGTTCCTGGGTTTGGCGTTGATGAGCAGACCGCCGGCGAAGGGATCCTCCTCATCCTCCAGTTTCATGAACGCCTCTCCGCCTCCGGAGAGTTCCGCATATATGCTCCTGAAGTTGACGTCTATGCCGTCGTACGTCTTCATGAAGAGCGTCTTCTTCTGTTCGTTGAGGGATTCCATCAGGGAATCCAGGTCGGCGATGCGCTCCTTCAGGACCTTGGACTCGCCGTCCACCGAATCGTATCTCTGCTTCGCGGAATCGTATTCCTCTATCGCACGGAGGTTCACGTTCCCGAGCTCCTCGATGTTGTTCTCGCACACCCTGATGATGCGTTTGAGCTCGTTCTCGGACGGGATCGGCAGTTCTACCTCGAAACCGATCTGTGCGATCTCCACCTCCAGCTGTTCGATCTCCCCGTCGAGGTCCTTCACCGTCTGTTCCAACGTCATCAGGAGGGTCTCCTTCGCATCCTTGTCGGACAGGACCTGTCTCCTCTCGGTGTCCGTGGTGGCGAGTGATACCTTGAGCTCCTCCTTCTTCGCGTTGAGGTCCGATATGCCCTCGTCCATCCTGGCCTTGATGTCCTCCATCGCGGCCTTCTCCACGTTCTTCTTCTCTATGTTCGCCCTGTTGTTCTCGATCCTGCCGATGTTGGAATCGATCCTCTCCTTGTAGGTGGAGATGTTGCGTGCGAGCATCGCCTTGCCGTTGTCGAGACCGTTGCGCTTGGATGCGAGGTCGGAATTGCGTCCGGAGATGTCCAGGATCTCCTTGTTCAGGTCGTAGACCTTCCCGCGCAGCGTGTCGAGTGCGTCCCTGAGCTCCGCCGGTGCGATCTTGGAGATGCTCTCCCTGAGTTTGGTCCTCGTGTCCCTCATGCCGTCCAGGGTCTCGGTGCATTCCTTCAGCTCGTCGAGGTTCTTCGTCTCGATGGTCTCGATCTGCGAGAGGAGGGACCTGTTGTTGTTCTGTGATTCCTCCAGACGGGCCCTCTCGTCCTGCATGACCTTCAGCTGGGATTCCAGTTTCCCGATCCTTCCCTGCACGTCGCTGTTGATCTTGGCCGCATCGAGGAGCCTGTCCTCCAGGGACCTGAGGTTGGAACGGACGTCCTTGATCTCGGCCCTGAGGGATTCCAGGGATGCGGAGACGGCACGGTAGTTCTTCGCGAGCTCGTCCATCCTGCCCTGTGTGGCGGCACCGAACTTCAGTCCGGTCTGTTTGACTGACCCTCCGACCATGGCCCCGGACGCTTCGATGAGCTCCCCGTCCATGGTGACGAGTCTGATGCCTCCCATGATCCTCCTCGCGTCGGTCAGGGTGCGGCAGACGAGCGTGTCCGCGAACACGTACCAGAACGCGGCGCGGTACCTGTCGTCGAAATCGATGAGATCCATCGCATAGCCCTCGGTGTCCTTGGCCACCATTATGGCCTTGGCACGGGGCTTCCCGTCCACCATCTTGTTGAGCGGGAGGAAGGTGGCACGGCCCAGGTTCTCCCTCTTGATTATCGCCATGGCATCGGCGGCCACCTGATCGTCGTCGACCACGATGGCCTGCATCTTGTTCCCGGCGGCGATGGACAGTGCGGTCTCGTACTTGTCGTCCACGGCGGCGAGCTCCATGATGGTGCCGTGGATACCCTTCAGAGCGCCGGTGTCCCTGAGCTCCATGATGCGCGACACGGCGGCGGAACCGCGGATGGCGTCCGTGGCCTTCTTCTCCGCCCTCAGGCGGTTGTACTCCTCGTTGATGCGGGATGCGGCGGATGCGAGCTCGTCCTCCTTGGTCTCGAGCTCCCTCTCCTTGGCCTTCTCCTCCGCGATCTTCGCGCGGATGGCATCCGCACCGTTGTCCTTCAGCTCCTTCCTGGTCTCCCTGAGGGAATATTCGGTGTCCTTGATGTTGAAATCCATCGTGGAAAAGGCCTCCTCGGAGGACGCGAGAGCACGCGACACCTCCTCCTTCCTCGCTTCCAGCGATGCCGCGGAGGATCTGAGTTCGGACTCCTTGTTGGACCATTCGTCTATCTTCGGCTCCAACACCTCGAGCTCGTCCTGCAGCTCCTTCAGCTTCCCGCCCTTGCTGCGGAGCTCGTCCTCTATGCGTGCGATCTCCGCGTTGGCGGCCTCCATCTCCGCGGTCCTGCCGTCGATGACCGCCTTGTTGGAATCGATCTCTCCGGTGAGTTTGACGATATCCTCCTCATAGGATGCGATGGTCTCCGTATCGGCGTCGATGTTGGACCTGTACTCCTCGTTCTCCTCCTCCATGCGCGATATGCGGTCGGAGAGGTTCGCGATCTCGATGGATATCTCGAGGATGTCCTTGCCGATCTTCTCGTATTCGGGACCCGCACGCTCGATGATCTCCTTCTCCACATCTTCGATGGATCTCTTGTAGGATTCTATGTCCGCGTTCATCCTCCCGATGGTGGCGATGATCCCGTCCAGCTCGATGCGGGTGGAATCCATGTTCCTGACGGATGCGACCCTGGTGTTGCGGCAGTCCTCGGCGTTCCTGTGCACGAGCTGTGCCTTGGACATCTTGAGGCGCTCCTGTATGGAGAGGTACTTCTGCGCCGCGTCCATGTCCTTCCTGAGTGCCTCTATCCTGCGGGACAGTTCCTCGAGGATGAAGGTGACGCGCTCGAGATTGGTGTTGGCCGCCGCCCTCTCGTTCTGCGCACGGGAGATGTCCGCATCGTAGCTGGAGATCCCCGAGATGCTGTCGAGTACGCGTCTCCTCTCCACGGATCCCATCTGGACAATCCTGGTGACGTCACCCTGCTGTACCATGTTGTAACCGTCGGCCGAGATGCGTGCCTTGGACAGCAGGCTCTCGAACTCGGACAGTGTGGACTTCTGGTCGTTGATGAAGAAACTGGAGGTGTAATCCTCGCCGTTGGCGGACATCTTCACGAGACGCGTGAGCCTGACGGTCGTATCGTTCCACGGCAGTATGCCGTCGGAGTTGTCGAAGACCAGGGATACCTTGGTGTATGATGCCTTCTTGCCGGTCTTACCCCCGTCGAAGATGAGATCGGTCAGCTTCCCCGCCCTTATCGCTTTGGAACTCTTCGGTCCCAGGACGAAGAGGATCGCATCCGTGATGTTCGATTTGCCGGAACCGTTCGGTCCCGTGACTGCCATATACCCTTCCATAAGGGGGATCGTCATCTTTCCCCCGAACGACTTGAAGTTCTCCAACTCGACCTGCTTCAAATACATCTGATATCCCCCTCTGGGGGACGAAATAGGCTCACGCCCGGTTTGCATCCCATGCTCTCTCAAGCATTACTTTAACAAAATATTATTATTTAAAGCCACTTGGAAAACGCGCGTGATTATGACAGGCCGCACGACCCAGTGCGCGTCATCCCAGTTCGGGCAGGATGCGCAGGATGTCCGATACGCTGTCGCATATGTAGGTTGGTACTATGTCCGATCCCGAGATGTCCTCGCGCGTCATCTCCCCGGAGAGCACCGCCACGGAACGTACGCCGCAGTCGTACGCCATCCTGATGTCGGTGTATAGACGGTCGCCCACCATGACGATGTCCTCCATCCCGCATCCCATGTCCTTCGCGGCCATCTCCAACATGGCGGGGTTGGGCTTCCCGACCACGGTCGCCTCGGCACCAGTCATCTGCTCGAACATCCTGATGAACGGTCCGATGTCGATGTCATACCCGTCCTCCGCGGGACACAGGTTGTCGGGATGGGTGGCGATGAAGGTCTTCCCCTTTTTCAGGAGCTTGTACGCACGGTTGATCTTGTCGTAGGTGATGGTCCTGTCGAACGCCAGCAGCACTATGTCCGGGTCGTCCCCGTCCACGGGGATGCCGGCCGATCCGATCTCTTCCACGAAGTCCGGTACGCCCACGGGATAGACGGAGCATCCGGGATACCTGTCCTTCACGAACGCTGCGGTGGCGGCGGTGGACGTCAGTATCGACGACGGGTCTATGTCGAACCCCATCCTGGTCAGTCTGTCGCTGTAGAACCTGCGCCCGTGGGAGGAGTTGTTGGTCAGGAACCTGTAGTCGATGCCTCTCCTGTTCAGCTCCGATATGAACTCCACCGCGCCCGGGATCGGGCGCTCCCCTATGTAGACGGTGCCGTCCATGTCGAACACGAACGACGTCAAAGGTACCGCCTCGCGATCTCCATCGCCTCCGAGAGCGCCGATCTGGCACTCTTGTTATAGATGCATGCGGCGGGATGGTATGTGGGCAGGAAGTCGACGGTCCTGCCCGCCACGGTTATGGTGTCCAGACGGTTGGCTATGTCCGACAGCTTGCCATCGTAACCCGTGAGGTCCCTCACGGCCGACCTCCCCAGCCCTATGACGAGCGCACAGCCGCACAGTTCTGATTCCAGGAATGGTCTGCAGGCGGCCATCTCCTCCGCGGTGGGATCGCGGTTGCCCGGCGGTCTGCATTTGACGGTGTTGGTGATGAGAACATCCGAACGCGACATCCCGGCGGATGCCATGGCATCCTCCAATATCCTCCCGGACCTGCCCACGAATGGCCTGCCCCGTATGTCCTCGTTCTCGCCGGGTGCCTCCCCGACTATGACGACCCTCGCATTCGGATCCCCGTCGGGCAACACGATGTTGGTCCTGCCCTCGCAGAGACCGCAGAGACGGCAATCCGCGTCCGGACGCATCATGTCAGGCTCAGAGCAGTTCGGACGCCTTGACCAGGGGCGTGAGCGTCACGCCGATGGACTTGAGATTGTCGGAACCGCCCGCCTCCCTGTCGATGACGGAGTACACGTTCTCCACGACCGCACCCTCCTTCCTGAGGACCTCGATCGCGTTCATGGACGAGCCGGCGGATGTGATGACATCCTCCACGACGAGGACCCTGTCCCCGGGATTGAGGTCCCCCTCGATGAGCTTCCCGGTACCGTGGTCCTTCTTCTCCTTCCTGATCATAACATACGGGATGCCGGTCTCGAGTGCCAGTGCGGCGGCGAGCGGAACGGAACCCAGCACGACGCCGGCGATGCGGTCCACCTTGAGAGAGGTGTTCCTGAGATTCTCCGCCATGAGCTGCGCGATCAGCCTGAGGACGTCCGGGTTGGTGCTGGCCTTCTTGATGTCGATGTAGTAGGAGCTCTTGGCTCCGGATGCGAGCGTGAAGTCCCCGAACTGGAGGGCTCCGCAGTCTACCAATGCTTCTGATATTACGGACATGCGATCACCATGGTTCGTCCTTGACACCCATCTTGTATCCGATTATGTTCACGATGCGGTGGGACGCATAGACGAACAGGAGGAGCATGATGAACGCGATTATGTGGTATCCCTCGAAGTAGGTGGAGTACACCCAATTCGGATAGAATATCGCCATCAGCAGGAATGAACCCACCACGTAATCGAACTGATCCAGCAGCGGTGCCTTCGCGCCCCTGCCGATCCCGAGCCTCCTCTTCACGAACGACCCCATCATGTCTCCGATGAGTGAACCGAAGGACATGCAGAACAGGAGCCCTATGTTATCCGCCCACGAAGGTCCGAATCCCCAGTGGTCCTCGCTTCCGCAAAGTACCGAGATCCCGATCATCAGGATACCGATCAGGACACCGCTCAGTGCCCCGCCGATGAAACCGCGCCAGGTCTTTCCGTCACCGAGGATGCGCTGTCCCCTCCAGGACTTCCCGAAATCGACCGGCGTACCTCCTCCGATCAATGCCGCGTTGGAGTTGGGAAGCATAGCCGGGATGTATACCCAGAATCCTATGACGACCATCATGAGTATGTCTGTGATCTCCATGTTCTGCCTCTTTTATCGTGACACGATATCCTCGCGCCTATAATAGGATTGGTACACGCGTGCGTGGGTGCGATGATAACCATTTATACCACTTCCCTTTAAAGAGACCATATGAGGGACGATATCGAAAGGTTCGTCAAGAAACACGATGAGGGAGTCCGCTACATCGTCTTCGGCGCACTCACTGTCCTTGTCAGCTGGGCCTCGTACGCCGTACTGGCCCTCATCGGCGTCGATTACGCGGTCAGCAACGGGTTGTCCTGGTTCCTCGCCGTCGTCTTCGCATTCTTCGTCAACAAGTACTTCGTGTTCAGGAGCATGGACTCCAACACGATGACGCTGGGTGCGGAACTGATACAGTTCCTGGCGTCCAGGATATTCACCGGACTCGTGGCGATATTCCTGTTCCCGTTGCTGATGGGCATCGGATTGGACTTCGTGTTCCTCGGGGTCCCCGGTCTGTTCGCCAGGGGTGTGAACTCCGGAGTGGAGATCGCCCTCAACTACGTCCTGAGCAAGTTCGTGGTCTTCCGCAAGAAGGAATGACCGGGCCGGACATAGGGTTATAATCGGGACGGTAGATTACCCGACGTGAGACCGTTCGACGGCATGGACGACTGTCTGAAGGGACAGGTCAGGAAGTTCACCATAATCTTCGTCATAGCAGCGGCGATATTCTACACCGCGTTCCAACTGAGCGGCATAGCCAGCGAGGTCGGTACGCTATACTTCCGTTACGCGGAGGCCATGGTGGACCTGAAGATGCCGTACAGCGGTTTCGATGCGGAGTATCCGCCGTTCGCGATGCTCCTCATACTGATACCCAGACTGTTCTCATTCTCTCCCTTCACCTATCAGATAGCCTTCGGGGCGGAGGTCTATCTCTTCCTCCTCGCCGGACTCATATGCGTGCACAGGATGGCGGCATGCTACACCAACAGGCCGTCCTCGTACAGCAACCTGTACATCGTCCTGTGCATCATCCTCCTGGATTTCATCCTGGACAGGTACGACGTCCTTCCGATGGTCATGTGCATCGTCGCCCTGTACTTCGTGAAGACGGACAGGATGAACCTCGCCTGGGTCATGATAGCGCTGGGCACCGTCACCAAGCTGTACCCCGCGCTCCTGGCACCCGTGCTGCTCATCCACCTGATATCGAAGAAGGACTACTCCGGTGCGGTTAAGGGTATCGGGATCTGTCTCGCCATAGGATGCCTGTCCATGCTGCCGTTCCTGATCGCCGATCCCGGCACGATGTTCATGTTCCTCACGTACCACATGGACAGGGGGATGCAGACCGAGGCCGTCGTATCGTCGTTCCTCATGCTGTTCGGATACTTCGGCATGGTCGACATCGGATACGTGTTCAGCTACGGTTCCGACAACATCACCGGAGCGGTACCCGATGCGGTCGCGAGCGGGATACTGTACGTCACGATAGTCATGATAGTTGTCACGTACGCGGCGTACGCGTACATCATCAACAGAAGGAAAGATGAAGACATGTTCCCCATGTTCTCCATGACGTGCTTCCTCGTCGTGATGCTGTTCATGCTGGTCGGCAAGGTACTATCGTCACAATATCTGGTGTGGATAATACCGTTCGTGGTGATCGCTGCCGTCCTCCTGAGCGAGGGCACGTACGGCAGGAGCGTGCGTCTGTTCGTGGAATCCATAGTGCTGACGCAGGCCAACATGATCGTGAACTATGCCTTCAGGGACGCGGGCGAACCCTTCTCGCTGCCCGGGATCCTGATACTGGTGGTCAGGAACGTGCTGCTGCTGGTGCTCCTATGGGTCATCGTCAGGTATCTGGTTGTCCGCCGCGATCCTGCGTCTGAGCTCAAGCTCCGTGGGCGTGACAAGCCCGTCGAAGAATGAGTTGCAGTCCTTCACCGGATCGTGGGACAGTATGGCACCGAATCCCGGTATCTGTACGGCCCTGGAATCCAGCACGACGGCCGCACCCCTGTCGTCCCCGGACCTGATCAGACGTC
This sequence comes from Candidatus Methanomethylophilaceae archaeon, assembly GCA_051887655.1. Classification (GTDB taxonomy): domain Archaea; phylum Thermoplasmatota; class Thermoplasmata; order Methanomassiliicoccales; family Methanomethylophilaceae; genus SIG5. Next base: position 10,812 of record JBJEZZ010000063.1, read on the forward strand.
CCCTGGCCTGTCTCATCTTCCTCGCCATGGGCATCCTGACCACATAGTCCCAGCCGTCGTCGAAACGGTATTGGCAGTACCTGATCAGAGCATCCTTCTTCGCGCTCGGCCTCGGATACGGGAGACCGACGATTATCGCGAGTTCCAGATCCCTGCTCGGGAAATCCAGACCCTCGCTTATGCGTCCGCCGGTGACGGCGAACAGCACCCCTCCGACGGATGAACGGAAACCGTCCACGGTGTCCATCAGCTCCGCCTGGCTCATACCCCTGATCTCCGTGTACACCTCCCCCTCCAGCCTCTCGGGGAGACCCTTGATGACGAAACGGTTCATCATCTCGTAGGATGGGAAGAATACCGCCGTGTTGCGGCCTATGCCGTTCACCAGGTCCACCACATGGTCCATGATGCGGTCGATGTTGTCCGGGTCCAGCTGCAGGTCGTTGTGCCTGGTGGTGACGTCGTCCACGTACAGCGTCAGAAGATTGTCCGGATCGAACGGCGACGGGAAGGACGCGTGGTTGCACCTGTCCAATCCGAGGGACATCACGTAGTCCGGGATAGGTTCCAACGTACCGGACATGTGGACCGATGCGTAGCAGTCCCTGAACGGCGCGGCCGCTTCGTATGGGTCCATACAGTAGGCCTCCAGGGAATGCTCCTCGCCGCCGTTGATCAGACTCACGTAGGATATGTCGTCGCAGCGGACCCAGAACTGCAGGAAATCCCCCAGGGAACCTATGTGGGACCTGGGGAGACGGTGCTCGGATTTGAGACGCTCCCTGATGATCTCCCCCAGTTCGGACATGTTCCTAAAGACCGTCTCCAGGACCGGCGACGGTACGTGTAGCGCCTCCATGAGGAACTCCTGCACGAAACCGTACGGGATCAGACCGTCGGTGTCGCGCAGATACTCCATGTTCGCCTCCACGAAGCACGACCTCATCGCGGATATCACGTCGGTGACGCTGATCCCGCGTGCCACCTCCGGATCGCCCTCCCTCTTCGCCTCGCCCTCCGCGTACGAGAGCGCACGCACCGTGTATTCGGATGTGAAAGCGTCCCTCAGATAGTCCGGGAGGTTGTGCGCCTCGTCCACCACGATGATGATGTCCTGTTCCGTCGCGTTCATCCATCCGAGGAAATGCCTGCGTATGTTCGGCATCACGATGAAGGTGTACGGTGCCGCGATGACGTCCGCGAAGGGTATGGCGGCCTTCATCATCTCGTAGGGACAGAGACCGTCCTTGGCGCACAGCGATGCGAAGGTCTCCGGATCGGGCATCAGATCGCGGATGCCGTCCACGAGGACGTCCACATCCGCATCGCGCATGGAATCGAAGAAGGGGCATCCGCTCCCGTCCTTCTTGGATTTGAGGTGGGAGCACAGGCGGGACATCTCCTCCGGGGACCCGGTCCTGAGCTCGGGATCGGACGCCATCCTGGGACATGTGGTCACCGAACGTCCCTGGACCGCGACCCCGAACACGTCGATGACGGACGACATCGCCCGCAGCTCGGACATCACCTGCTTCTGCTGGGACTTCGTCCTCGTAAGGAAGACGACGCGCTTGCCGCTGCGCTTGGCGAACGGTACCGCGGCCGCCAAAGCGCTGACGGTCTTGCCGGTGCCGGTACCGGACTCCACGACCGAGTGCCTGCCCGATTCCAGGGAATCGGCTATGAAGCGTATCAGCCGGTCCTGACCCGGCCTCGGTTCATAAGGCAGACCTTCGATCATGCGTCCGGCGTTCAGGATGCCATGTCCCTGCTGGGCCTCTGCCAGATGTCCTCGTCGTCCATGGGGAACCCGATGTCGTCGGACACCTTGTTCTCGGGACGGACATCCCTGATGAGATCCGCGATCTTCTCACGCCTGAAGAGCCAATAGTGGATCCTCCACTCCCTTCCGTCGTAGAGGGTGGTCTCCTCCCTCTCGGTAGTCAGGATGGAGGCGTCCTCCAGCATGTAGAAGGTATCGCGGTCCTCAGGCTCGAGGATGTTGTCGATGATCCTGTCCGAGTAACCGAAGAAGTTGAGGATGTGGATCGCGAGATCGTATGCGGCATCCTCTTCGATACCCCTGTTGTTCGGACTGTTGCAGATCGCCTGCGTGAGTTCCTCGACTGTGACGATTCCCTTCATACGATTCACTCGATGTAGATGTATTTAGAATCCTCGAATCCGGAGGCCTCGTCGACCAGCTTGAGAACGGCATCGGAGATGGGATCGTCCACGCTGAGCGCCATGACGGCGGTGCCCATGGGCGCGTCCCTTCCGACGGACATCATCGCGATGTTCACGCCGTTGTCGCCGAGGACCTTGCCGACCTTACCGATGGTACCGGGCGTGTCCCTGTAGCGGGCGAGGAGCATGCCTCCGGACATGGGGATCTCGAACCTGAATCCGTTGATGCCGACGAGACGGGGCTCGTGGGCCACTATGGTACCGACGAGGTCGAACACGTCGCCCTTGGTCTCGATCCTGACACCGATGGTGCTGTCGTAGACGGGTGCGTCCTTGTTCTTGGTCTCCTTGACGCTGATCCCCTTGGCCTTGGCGAGCGCCTCGACGTTGACGATGTTGGCGTTGCTCTGACCGACCATGTTCTTCATGATACCGATCAGGATGGACAGGTTGAGCATCCTGGTGTTCTTGTCGGAGATCTCCCCGTTGAAGGAGACCTCGAGGTTCTCGATCGGCCTCTGGCCGTTGAGCTGTGCCGCTGCGAGTCCGAGCTTCTCCGCGAGGGGCAGGAACTGTGCGGTGACCGGATCCATCTTCCCGCGGGGGGCGTTGATGGCGTTGACGATCTCGTTGTCCCTCAGGTACTTGATGACGGACTGCGCGATCTCCACGGCGACCCTCTCCTGTGCCTCCGCGGTGCTTGCACCGAGGTGGGGAGTGGTGACGAGGTTGCCGAGCTCGAGGAGCTTCTTCTCGTTGTCGTTGAGGGGCTCGTCGCACCATACGTCGAAGGCCGCTCCGGAGATGATGCCGTCCTTGAGTGCGGTGTAGAGGTCGTCCTCGTTGACGATGCCTCCGCGTGCGACGTTGACGAGGATCGCGGAAGGCTTCATCCTCTTGAACTGGGGCATGGAGATCATGTTCCTGGTCTCGGGGAGGAGGGGCGTGTGGATGGTCATGATGTCCGCGACCTCGATGACCTCGTCGAGGGTGGTGAGGCGTACGCCGATGTCCTCGGCGACCTCCGGCGGGAGGAAGGGGTCGTAACCGATGAGGGTCATGTTGAAGTGCTTGAGGCGCCTCGCGACCTCCCCTCCGACACGGCCGACACCGATGATACCGAGGGTCTTCCCGTTGAGCTCGATACCGCTGAACTTGCTCCTCTTCCACTCGCCCTTGTGCATGGACTCGTGGGCCTGGGGGATCTTCCTCGCGGCGGCGAGGATCATCGCACAGGTGTGCTCTGCGGCCGAGAGGATGTTGGCGGAGGGGGTGTTCATTACGAGGACACCCTTCTCGGTGGCCGCGGGGATGTCGACGTTGTCCACACCCACACCGGCACGGCCGACCACGCGGAGCTTCGAACCCGCCTCGAGGACCTTCCTGGTCACCTTGGTACCGGACCTGATCACAAGTCCGTCGTATTCTCCAATGATCGCGCAGAGCTCGTCCTCGGTGAGTCCGGGCTTGACATCCACGGGGATACCGGAATCCCTGAGGATGGTGAGTCCCTCTTCTGAGAGGGGGTCGGAAACCAAAATCTTCATTGCATCTCCTCCAATACTTCATCCATTGCGGAAAGGAGTTTCTTGATCATATCGGGAGTCGTGTCTCCCATGTGACCGATTCTGAAAGTGGACGATTTGACATCGCCGTATCCGTTGGAGATCTCGAATCCCTTCGCCTTGAGTGCGTTGTGGAACACGTCGAAGTCGAGGTCCCCGCGGTTGATGACACCGATGGTCTTCGAACGGTAGCCTTCCTCGGGGAAGAGTCCGTTGAAGTTCTTCTCCGCCCAGTCCTGGACGAGCTTCGCCATCTCGTCGTGCCTCCTGTAACGTGCCTGCATACCCTCGGCGAGGATCCTGTCGAGCTGCCAGTCCAACGCGTACATGAGGGACACGGGAGGGGTGGTGAGGGCGTAGTTGTCATCCGCGTTCTTCTTGAGTTTGACGAAATCCGTGTAGAATCCCTTGTTGGACACGTTCTTGGACTTCTCGATGATCCTGTCGCTCACCACGGCGATCGCCAGTCCGGGCGGGAGGGCCAATGCCTTCTGCGTTCCGAACACCAACGCGTCGGGACGGAGCTCGGGCACCCTGAGGTCGGCCGCCATGGCGGATGTGACCGCGTCCACGATGACCAACGCGTCGGGGTTCTGTCTCCTGACCTCCTCCGCGAGGGCGACGCTGTCGCTGAGGACCCCCGTGGACGACTCGTTGCTCACCCAGTGTACGGCCTCGATGTCCTTGGTGACCATGCCCTCGATGTGCTCGGGCTTCATGGCGGTGCCCCAGGGGACGTGGACCTGCTCCACATCCTTTCCGTTGGCGGTACCGCATTCGATGAGTCTCTTTCCGAAGGAACCGTTGGAGATTCCGAGGGACCTGGAGTTCACTGCGTTCCTGACCGCGCCCTCGATGAGTACGGTGGCGGAACCTCCCACAAGGAAGACGTCGTCGTCGGTACCGAGACACTTCCTGATCTTCTCGACGATTGACCCGTGAAGGGCCTTGTATTCCTTGCACCTGTGCGTAATCATGGGCTTGATCTGAGCCTGGAGCGTTTCGTCCTCGACATAGACCGGCCCGACCGTGAACAACTGTCTTGCCAAACTATCCCTCTCCTCCCGCCGTACGGCGGTCGGTACTGAGTGCGTATCTTTCTCTTACATAAAAAAGGAACGTGAGCGCGTGTGCGCATATGGGCACCGTAAAGGCATACGGAACAGCGGCCATTCGTCGATTGCATACGGTCCGAGGGCCTGAACGGACATCCCCTGGGCTTCCACCCGCCCGCACGGACGACCCATGCGGGACGTGTCCTCCTGCAGAAATACGGTGGGACATCGGATGCTCGCGGATGTCGATCACAGAATTCCGAACATACCCTATCCAAGAACAGTCCTGGAAACGGTATCCTCTTAGCATCATCTTTCCGACATTCTCTTACGGATCTCCTCGACCAACAGGTGTATCATGGTACTGGGATTGTGCCTGTAGCATCCGATCAGATCGCATTCACCCTCAGGTAACGGATTTCTTGTACCCCTCATCGCCCTGTCGACCATGCCATCTTCTATCTCGATACCTTTGGCCTTCACATACGGTCTCCCAAGCATGTCCCTCATGTCAAAGCCTTCTCGAATCATAAGGGCCGTGGACAACAAATGAAGAGGACCACGGAAGATACGATCGAAACGCGTACGGCAGGGGCGGCGGAGGCCGCCCCGTACCGGAGCATCAGAGGTTTGAGAGGACCTTCTTGATCCTGGAGAGACCCTCGACGATGTCCTCCTCGCTGGCGGCGTAGGAGAATCTGAAGAATCCCTCTCCGCAGGGACCGAACGCCCTTCCGGGGGTGACACCGACGTGTCCGTCCCTGAGGAGCTTCTCGGCGAGGTCCATCGACGGGATCCTGGCGGAATACCTGGGGAACAGATAGAACGCTCCTCCGGGGACGCTGCACTCGAGACCGGGGATCTCCTCGATGAGGTCGAGTGCCAGGTCGCGACGCTTCTTGAAGGTGGCGACCATCCTCTCCTTGTCCTCCTGCTGTCCCCTGATGGCCTCGATGGCCGCGGGCTGGGTGAACGATGCGCAGCAGGTGACGGAATGGGACTGCAGCTTGTTGATGGCCTTGATGTCCGCTTCGGGTGCGATAGCCCATCCGAGCCTCCATCCGGTCATGGCGTAGGTCTTGGAGAGACCGGAGACGGTGATCGTCCTCTCGAACATGTCGGGCATGGCCGCGATGGAGTGGTGCTTGCCCTCATAGATGATGTTCTCGTAGATCTCGTCGGAGAGGACCACGATGTCGTTGTCCTTGCAGATGTCGGCGATACCCTTGAGGGTGGCCTCGGGCTGAACGCATCCGGTGGGGTTGGAAGGGGAGTTGATGACCATCATCTTGGTCTTGGGGGTGACCGCCTTGGCGACGTTGTCGGGGTCGATGACGAAACCGTCGTCGAAGCTGGTGGAGATGTACTTGGGTACGGCCCCGCACATCCTGATGTGCGCCTCATAGGAGACCCAGGACGGGTCGGGGAGGAGGACCTCGTCCCCGGGATCCAGATATGCCAGTGCGATCATGAACAGAGCCTGCTTGGTGGGTGTCACCAGGACGTTGGAGGCGTCGCAGGGGATGCCGTTCTTCGCTTTGGTGGACTCCGCGATGGCCTTCCTGAGCTCGGGGATGCCCATGGAAGGGGTGTAGTGCGTGAAGCCCGAACGGAGGGATTCCACGCATGCATCGACGATGTTCTCGGGGGTGGAGAAATCGGGTTCGCCGAGGGAGAAGGAGATGACGTCCTTCCCCTCCGCTCTGAGTTTGCTCACAAGGTTAGAAATTGCGATCGTGCCCGAAGGCGGGATCTCGTTAAGTCTATGGGATGTGTTCATTGAACGTTCACCGACTCGTTTTTTCTATACCCTGCATAGGGACTCGTCTATTAAGTTTGCCCCCGGGATACGGCCGGTGCGCCGGAGGACCTGCGGTCCGCCGGCGGTCAGGTCATGAGCGACTTGAACGTACCGTCCTTGAGCGAATCGCGGATCTCCATGGCGAGCCTTCCGCCGGTGCTGAGTCCGGGGTAGATGAGATCGGCGTACGGCGAACCGGAGATGAACGGGTTGGTACCGGCGACGATCCTGGTGGAGATCTCGAACACCTTGAACTCGAGCTTATCGGTGACGACGGTCTCGAGACAGAACGGACCCCACATACCGCCGAACAGCTCGTACGAACGGTTGACGACCTTCTCCGCCATGTCGAACGCCTTGGGGAGGAGCGACTCCCTGATGACGACGGGCAGGTTCCCGGTGACGACGAACGAGGGGTTGAGACCGTATCTCCTCGCGTCCTCGATGGATCCGAGCTTGTACATCTCGTCGATGTTGCTCTCGTCCCTTCTGTCGATGGAGAGGAGTTCGATGGAACCGCCCTGCTTGATGCGGTATCCGTCGGTCTTGTTGGGTGCGTAGAAGAAGTGCAGGTAGTACCTGGTTCCGAGGCAGTACTCCTGTATCGTGTACGGCTGGGTGTTGTCGATGGACATCTTGAAGTCGGGGTAGTCCTTCGCGATGAAGAAGCCCCTTCCCCCCTTGGCCCCGTGGTACTTCACCATCACGGGTTCGTTGATCTCCCTGGGGTCGGTGAACAGACGGGGCATGGTGACTCCGGCCGAGGTAAGCCATTCCCTCTGCATACCTCTGTCGGACTCCCATCCGAGGACGGCACGGTTGCCGTACGTGGGGACCTCGTAGTCGCCGAACCTCTCCGGGCCCATGTACTCGACGAAGGACCCGTGGGGGATGATGACGACGTTCCTCTCGTGGAGCTCGTCCACCCTGGACTCCATGTCCTCGAAGCTCTTGTACCTGATGATCTCGTCAGGCTTGGCCAGGGGGAACGCGTCGTAATATCTGGTGTCGTGGGATATGGTGAGACCCAGTGTCTTGAACCCGAGTTTCCTCGCACCGTGAAAGATCTGTAAGGAAGAATGCGAACACATCGTCGCGAGCGTTATATCCTCCGGATCGTAACCGCTCAGTATCGAATCGATCTTGTTCTTGGGAACCATAACGTCTAATTGGTTTCCGTTATAAAGGTATTTCGCAGAATATAAAGGACAACGGGAGGAAACGCACCGTGCCTGGCAGGATACGGGTACCGGTGCGGCCCGCACATTACGGATATGTCTGGCTCATGACCCCTTTATACCGTCTGGCACTATATGGTTACGGTTAACTGCAAGGGTTGAAATATCGACAGCATGATAGAGCCGTGCTCCGACGGCTATCCCCGTCAGGGAGGCGATCGAATGAACATGGAAGAACTAACACCTCTGATCGAAGAACTAAAACAGGTGCTGAAGGACAAGGCAACGGAGAAGGACATCATCGAACAGCTGACCCTGTTCGTCGACGAGTACGCGGTGGGCCCGGATGTGGCGAGACGTGCCATCATCAACAAGTTCGGCGGCAAGCTGACCGACGGCAACAGGGAATTCGTCACCGGCAACGCGATCTCCAAGAAGATCGGTGAGCTCAACGGCATGGAACAGAACGTCGATATCCTCGCCAAGGTCGTCTTCAGCGAGCAGAAGACAGTCAAGATAAAGGGTGTGGACAGGGAGATCGTCTCCGGTATCATCGGGGACAGCACCGGTACCGCATCGTTCACCGTCTGGGACGGCGCCAACCACGGGGACATCCGCAAGGGACAGGTCTGGCTCTTCAGGAACGCATACACCAAGCGCTGGAACGACCGCATACAGGTCAACATGGGCAAGAACTGCATCTTCAACAAGAAGGACGAGATGGCCGACGACCCGTCGCTCCAGCTCTCCGAGAGGCCGATATCGTATTCGTCCACGGTGGCCAAGGTCTCCGACCTCAGGGAGGGCATAGGGAACGTGTCCGTTACAGGGAAGGTCATCTCCGTGGAGGCGAGGAACATCACCGTGAAGGGGGAGCCGAGGACGGTGTACTCCGGCATATTCGCCGACGAGACCGGCAAGGTCCAGTTCTCCGCATGGAACGATTTCGACCTCCACGACAACGACACGATCTCCGTGAAGAACGCGTACATCCGCTCCTGGAACGGAATCCCCCAGCTCAACTTCGGCGACAAGGCCGAGGTGAACAAGGTGGACGACACCTTCGGGGACCTGTCCTCGGCGATCGCCAACAGGAAGACCATCGGCGAGATCCTCAGGTCCGGAGGGGGCATGGACATAGAGACCTCAGGTACCATCGTGGAACTCCAGAAGAACAGCGGACTCATCAGGAGGTGCCCGCAGTGCAACCGTTCCACCATCAACGGCGAGTGCCAGATGCACGGTACCGTCGAACCCACCGACGACCTCAGGATGAAGATCACCGTGGACGACGGCACGGGCGCCATAAGCGCCATCGTCGGACGCGAGCTCACCGAGAGGCTCACCGGCATAACGCTGGCGATCGCTACCGACCTCGCCAAGGCCAGGGGGGAGAGCGAGATCATCTCCAAGTCCATGGCGGAGAAGGTCGTCATGAAGCACATATCCGTCCGCGGGAACGTCATGAGGAAGGAGGATTTCGGCCCCATGATGATCGTCAAGGACGCATCGTTCGACGAGGTGGACGTGAAAGGTGCGGCCAAGGACCTCCTCTCCAGGATCGAGGAGGTGCTCCAATGAACGGGAGGGAGACCGCATGGAGGATCTTCGCCCGCGAACTGAACGGTTCCTCCCTCGAGAAGAGAGGGACGGAGGAGATGTCCCCCTCGTACATCATCACGCCGCTCGGTACCATGGTCAACAGGGTCCTGCTGACCGGGGTGCTCACCGAGAAGGAGAACACCGGTACCGAGGAGGAGCCCATGTGGAGGGCCAGGGTGCAGGACATATCGGGCAACTACTTCCTCAACGTCGGAAGGTATCAGCCCGAGGCAGCGGCCGCCATGGCGGACCTCGACACACCGTCGTATGTCGCGGTCATCGGTAAGATCAGGACATACTCCCCCGAGGAGGGCAAGGTGTACGTGTCCATCAGACCGGAACGCATCGTACAGATCGGCGAGAAGGACAGGGACCTCTGGCTTCTGGAGGCGTCCCAATGCATGTGGGACCGTCTGCTGAAGGTGCGCGAGGCCGTGAAGGACCCGGAGGCCGGACAGAACGAGCTCATAGCCAAGGGATTCACGCAGCAGGAGGCGGAAGGCATCTGCATGGCGTTGGACCACTACGGCAACCCCGATTCCACCATGTACCTGAAAACATTACAATCCGCACTCAGGAAGCTCCTCCCGGAGAACGACGTGGACTTCGGTCTGCCGGACGATTCCGCGGACTATCCCGACGAGATCGACGATTCGGAGATCGATGAATCCGCTCCGGCACAGACCGGCGATGCCGCTCCCGCCGCGGCCGAGACGTCCGGGGATTCCATGGACAAGGAGGAGATCATCCTCGGGTTCATCGACAGGCTCGATCCCGGAGGGTCCGCCAAGGGTGCGCCCAGGGACGAAATCGAGAGACTCGCCGCCGAGGAGGGCATATCCGCGGACGAGGTGGAGGAGATCTCCGACACCCTGATGGACAAGGGTCTCGTGTACGAACCCAACCTTGGATACCTCAGGAAGATCTGAGCATCCGAACAAACCTTAGAATCCCCCCGCTGATGCGGGGGGAAGATGTTTCTCTTATCCGATCTCAGGCCTCGAAGTAATCCTTCGAGATGTAGATCAGCACCGCGACGAGACCGCCGATCACTATGGTGAGCAGCGCGCCGAAGACCCCTCCGCCCATGACGGGGCACATAATCGCTCCGATCGCCGCGATGACCGCGGAACAGACACATGCGACCGTCGCGTACATGCGGTTCTGGCGCTTGTAGCAGAGGAACGCGGAGACTCCGGCGACGATCGCGGACAGGAGGCCCGTGATACCGATGACGAAGGTCTGGGACAGGAACTGTTCCTCGGTGAACGCGATTCCGAGGTTATCATACACCCAATCCGCGAAGCTCAGACCGTAACTTTCGATGAACGCCTGATCGATGACGGCGTACATCTCGGAGTTGAACGAGAGCATGGAGATGGAGCCGAGGAGCTCCACGATCGCGTACAGCACCAGAAGTACGAACGCGAAGAGGAGTGCACCGCCCATGGACGACGGTTTGGCCGTTGCGATGGCTGCCTTCGCCTCCTCCTGTTTTATGATCGCGCCGCACGCAGGGCAATATACCGAATCGGACTTGAGGTTCTCCCCGCAGTGGGGACAAAAACCGTAGTTTTCATCAGACATACAGATGCTACCTGCACGCGTATTTAAAAAACTAGTCCCTCCGGATGCACATCTTTTTGGTCCGACCGCATGTGATCGGACGTGCATCCGGCGGACCGGAAGCGATACGGGATGTCACTTGGACGATTTCCTGCGCTTCTTACCGGTGTTCCCGCGGAGCTCGTCGAGGAAATCCTGTGTGAAATAGGAATCCCCGTCCCCCGCCTTGGGGTACGTACCCTCGACACCGGATCCCTTCTTCCCGTCATCTGTGTTCCCGGACATGATATCCTCCTCTTTGCCGATACATCGTTCCGGCAGGATTTAACCGTGAGCCCCCGGACGGTATCGGATGAAAAATACCATAACTCGGTAGTACATCATCCGTCCGGATAACATGAGGTTCATCTATTTCGTCGGTACCGCTGGAAGCGGAAAGAGCACGTTGGTCCAGGCATACAAGGAATGGCTGGAGTACAACGGGATCGATGCCATCACCATGAACCTGGATCCCGGTTCGGACACCATACCCTACGAGGCGGACATCGACATCAGGGAATGGATCGACCTCCAGGAGGTCATGGACCAGTACAACCTCGGCCCCAACGGCGCACAGATCGTCGCCGCGGACCTCATAGCGGTCAACGTGGACAAACTGGTGGATGCCGTATCCGGTTACAAGACGAAGTACGTCCTGGTGGACACCCCCGGACAGATGGAGCTATTCGCGTTCAGGGAGTCCTCGGTCAAACTCGTGGAAGCGCTCGGGAAGGAGAAGTCCATGGTGGTCTACACCTCCGACCCCCTCCTGTACAGATCCCCCAACGGGTTCGTGTCCGGCATGATGCTGGGTATGTTGGTGCAGTACAGGATGCAGCTGCCCATAATCAACATCCTCACCAAATCCGACGTCCTCACCGAGGAAGAGAGGGACAGGCTCATCCAGTGGTTCAACGACCCGGATGCGCTGTACGGCGACCTGTTGGACGACGACGCCGACCCCACGGGAGTCGTGGGGATGGAACTCTTCAGGACGATGGAGAACGTGGGCGTCTTCGGAGAGATGAGGGCGGTCTCCGCGAAGGAAGGGGAAGGCATGGAGGAGATCTACGGTGCGTCCCAGCAGACCTTCTTCGCCGGAGAGGACCCGGACGACATCTTCTGATCGAATTTCAAAAACAATATGGGGGCGGATGTCCGCCCCCGTGATATCAAAGTCCCGATCAGGCGAACATGTTGGTCGGGACCTGCTTGACCTTGTTCCTTCCGGCCTCCAGGACCTTGGTCTTGGCGCTCATGAAGTCGTCGAGGGTGACGATGTCCCTTCCGTCCCTGATGGCGAGCATTCCCGCTTCCGTACAGATGGATTTGATCTCCGCTCCGGACGCTCCGTCGGAGATCTCCGCGAGCTTCCTCATGGAGATGTCGCCCTCCACGTTCATGCGGGACACGTGGATGCCGAAGATGTCGGTACGGGCATCCACATCGGGGAGGCCGACCTCCACGATACGGTCGAACCTTCCGGGCCTGAGCAGGGCGTCGTCGAGGATGTCGGGCCTGTTGGTGGCACCGATGATCTTCACGTTGCTCATGGGGGTGAAACCGTCGAGTTCGGACAGGAGCTGCATGAGCGTCCTCTGGACCTCGCGGTCCCCGGAGGTGGTGACATCCAACCTCTTCGCTCCGACGGAGTCCAACTCGTCGATGAAGATGATGCTGGGCGCCTTCTCCTTGGCGAGCTCGAACAGCTCGCGCACGAGCCTGGCACCCTCTCCGATGTACTTCTGTACGAGCTCGGATCCGACGAGCCTGATGAATGTGGCGTCGGTGGCGTTGGCCACGGCCTTGGCCATGAGGGTCTTACCGGTTCCCGGGGGACCGACGAGGAGCACACCCTTCGGGGGCTCGATACCGACCTTGGCGTACAGCTCGGGCCTGAGCAGGGGATCCTCCACGGCCTCACGGAGTTCCAGCATCTGGGTCTTGAGACCTCCGATGTCATCGTAGGACACGTTGGGCTTGTCGACGATCTCCGCGCCGCTGACGACGGGGTCGAACGGGGACGGCAGGACGGACATCAGTGCCAGCGTCTGTTTGTTGAGTGCGACCCTGGCACCCTCCACGATGTCCTCGGTGGGACAGTACTCGGACACCGCCACGACGAAGTCGGGACCGGTGCTGCTCTTGACGAGGACACGGTTGTCCGGCAGGACATCGCGGACGGTCGCGACGATCATCGGAGGCGACTTTATCCTCTCGAGTTCGCTCCTGAGCCTCGCGAGGTCCTTCTGGACCCTGTAGAGCTCGCCTTCGGAATGACGCTTGTCGTTCTCCGCGGCCTGGAGGTCCTCCATGAGCCTTACGTTCTGCTCCTCGAGGCTCTTGATCTGCTCCCTGAGTTCGAATTCGGTATCGCCCGACCTACTGCTGTCGATGTCTGTCACGACCCACTCTATACGCGCGTGGTTTTTAAGGTTTGGCTGTTGAACGGCAGTCCGCGGTATGATGACTGTACGTATCCAACCAATGAGCCAGCAGTACGGACCGACGGCCGCCATCATGGAAAATACATCCGACCGCCGGAAATCTAATCAAACTTTATATCCAACAATACTCATAGTGAGGCCCATGATATGTGAAATGTGCGGTAAGGACGTACCTTCGACCAGAACGGTGTTCATCGAGGGTACCAGCCTCAGCGTATGTCCTAACTGCGCCAAATTCGGCGATGAGAACAGGAACGCCAGGGGAGGTGCCGCGTCAGGGCCCTCGTCCGCGATCCTCCAGCAGAGACTGGAGAGGCGCGAGAGGCGCATGAACCCCAAGAACCTCTACGATGACGGCAGGGACCGCATCCAGCTCATCATCGGATACGGCGACGCCATCAAGGATGCGCGCGAGGCCAAGGGCATGGACCTCGAGAAGTTCGCCGCATCCATCAGCGAGAAGAAGGGTACCCTCGCGAAGATCGAGGCGGAGGACCTGACCCCCGACGACAAGATCATCAAGAAGATCGAGAAGGCGCTCGGCATCAAGCTGACCGAGGTCGTCCAGGGCGGAGGCGCCATCGGCGGGAACAAGAACAACAACGCCATGACGCTCGCCAACTTCATCAAGAAGGAGTGAACATCATTTCTGCCTCACGGACCGGTACACCCTGTCCGTGAGGTCCCCTATCTCCGCACCGTTGTCCCTGAGGACGTACAGCGCGGCCGCCTCTATGAATATACCCAGTTTCCTGGAGAGCATGTTGCATTGGGCCATGAAGTCCTTGCGCTGCATGCCTGCATCCGTCGCCCTCTGCATCAGGACCGGCATGAGATCCTCCGGTCCGCTCTGCTGCTGTACGGCGGGTGCGGACACATCCGCCTCCGAAACGGGTGCGGGTGCGACGTTCCCGGATACGCAGGACGATATCAGCTCGCGTGACGGTCTGTATGCAACTGGCACATCGACACCTGATACGTCGAAGGCCGTACGGATGACGTCCCCCGACCTCTCCAGCAGCCCCTGGGAGATCATGGCCTTGACCACGGCCTTCGCGTCGGTGTAGCTCATCCAACGGAGGTCCATGGACATCCCCATCAGCAGGAGATTCTCCGTGAAAACGGTCTTTCCCTTGTTGCGTACGAAAGCGCACAGACAGAGCTTGAGGTTGTCCTCCATATCCGTCCGAACGGCAAGTACATATTTGGCTCTTGTGAGTGGCCTGTCGGAGCGCTGTCCACACATCCTTAGAATATAGGAGAGAACCGGCCCCAATCAACGAAAGCTTTATAACTAACACCTTAATATCCGAGTTACTTCAAACGGTGATATGATGATTAAGAACTCTAGGTTCGAAAAGGCAAGGATCATCGGTGCCAGGGCTCTGCAGATCGCTCTGGGCGCACCTATTCTCGTGGACTATCCAGTCGATATGATAGATCCCGTTGATATCGCTATGTTGGAGTATGACTGCGGGATCATTCCGATCTCCGTCAACAGAGACACTAACTGAGATTGAGGTTTTGTTATGAGTGAAATGGAGAACACAGATCTTTTGATTGCAGAGGACACCTACCTTACTTCCGGAGTCCACATCGGTACCCAGCAGAAGAGCGCCGACATGAAGGATTTCATCTACAAGGTCAGGCAGGACGGACTCTACGTCCTTGACGTCAAGAAGACCGACGAGAGGCTCAGGGCGGCCGCGAAGTTCATCGCACGCTTCGATCCCAAGAGGGTCCTCGTCGTTTCCGCAAGGCAGTACGGTCAGAAGCCCGCCAGGGAGTTCTCCAAGGCGATCGGCGCACCCACCTACGACGGCCGTTTCGTTCCCGGAACACTCACGAACCCCATGAACGCATCCTTCGTCGAGCCCGAGGTCATCATCTGTACCGACCCCGCAGCCGACAAGCAGGCACTCAAAGAGGCACTCGACATCCAGATCCCCATCATCGCGATGTGCGATGCGAACAACGAGACCAGGAACGTCGACCTCGTCATCCCCACCAACAACAAGGGAAGGCGCGCTCTCGCCTGCATCTACTGGGTCCTCACCAGGCAGGTCCTCCTCGAGAGGGGAGACCTCAAAGATCCCGCAGACTTCAAGCTCGAGATCGAGGACTTCGAGTCCAAGCTCTGAAACCATCCGAAGACCCAATCTCATATCCCCGGTCCCGAACCATCGGGACCGGGGACCAAAGAAATTCTGAACATTGTGTAGCCGCGTGAGGTTGGCGGACACACAGTGGCTGACCTACAAGGACGCAATCGTCACATTGATACGCGCCCACGGACATCATCCGTCATGCATGAAGATGTCAGATACCCTGCCGTGGCAGGGAGATTCTATCCCATCGAGAAGGACGCGTTGATATCCTCCATAGAGAGGTGCATCTCCCACGAGCTGGGGCCCGGTCCGATATCCGACGGGGGCGTACATGAGGATGTGAGGGCCGTACTGGTCCCCCACGCAGGGTACATGGCATCTGGTATGAACGCCGCACACGGTTTCCATGCACTGAAGAATGGTGATAGACCGGATGCGTACGTGGTGATCGGACCCGACCATTACGGCGTACCGTACAGGACGGTGATGTGCTCCGATGCGTATCTCACACCGCTCGGGGAATGTCCCGTCCACAGGGAGATATGCGGACGTCTGAGGGAATTGATACCGGACGATCCGCGCGCCCACATGCGCGAACATTCCGTGGAGGTGGAGATACCTTTCCTCCAATACATCGACCCTGATGCGAAGATAGTACCCGTGATCATGGGGAGACAGGATATCGGCACCGCGACCGCGTTGGCGGACGCCCTGAAGGAGGCCTGCAGGGGTTTCGACGTCAGGTTCGTCGCATCGTCCGATCTGATGCATTATGTCCCGTATGATACGGAGAAGGGGTTGGATTCCATGCTGCTGGAACATGTGACCGCGTGCGATATCGGCGGAATGTACCGCATGATATCGGAATTCGACATGAGCGTGTGCGGATACGGGCCGATCGCGGCCGCCATAATGGCGTCCGGTTCCACGAAAGGGGAACTGTTGAAACACACCAACTCGTGGGATTCGCTCTCCTACGACCGTAATGCGGTAGTCGGATACGCTTCTGCGAAATTCGCATAATGTTTTGTTTCGGACAGAACGGGCGAAATCTGTCACCCTTCACAGACCCAGCACCACCGATTCCCTTTAAATCGGGGTACCGTGATATGGTCGCCAATACAGAGGAGGTTTCATATGGAATTACTGTTGCTCGCAACATTCATTGCGTATTTCGTCGTCGTTATCGGCGTCGGCGCATACTTCTACAACAGAAGCGCAAAGATGAAAGAATACTTCCTCGCCGACAGACAGCTCAACCCCTACGTCGTGGCGTTATCCGCCCAGGCATCGGACATGAGCGGATGGCTGCTGATGGGTCTCCCGGGATCCATCCTCGTGGCAGGTGTCGGCGAGATATGGGTAGGTATCGGTCTCGCTATCGGTACGTATCTCGCATGGCTCATCATCGCGAAACGTCTGAGGGTCTATTCCGAGAAGGTCAACAACGCCATCACCATCTCCGAATACTTCTCCAACCGTTTCAACGACAAGAACGGTACGCTCAGGATCCTCTGCGGTATCGTCATCCTCGTCTTCTTCACATTCTACGTCGCATCCGCATTCGTCTCCGGAGGAAAGGTCCTCCTTGCGATATTCCCCGATTCCGAATATCTGTGGATGATGCTCGCCGGTGCGCTCATCATTATCATCTACACCTTCATGGGCGGATTCAAAGCGGTCTGCTGGACCGACTTCTTCCAGGGCATACTCATGCTCATCGCCATCGTCATCATCCCCCTGGCCATCACCGGTCAGCTCGGAGGGGTCGATGCCGCATGGGAGCAGATCCAGAGCATCGCGGCCGTCGATCCCGACTTCTCCATCGACTTCATCCAGTGCGGATGGATCGCCATCCTCTCCGGTCTCGCGTGGGGTATCGGTTACTTCGGTATGCCGCACATCCATGTCAGGTACATGGCCATCAAGAATGCCGAGGAGATCAGGATCTCCAGGCGCGTCGCTACCATCTGGGTCATAATCGCTCTCGGATGCGCATGTCTGATCGGACTCATCGGAAGGGCATGGGCGGAGGCCAACGGGATGTCCGCGGAGGTCATGGCCACCCCCGAGAACATCCTGATCTTCATCGTCAACGACCTGTGGGCGGTCGCCATCCCCGTCCTGGCAGGACTCATCTTCGCGGCACTCATGGCCGCCGTCATGAGCACCGCGGACTCCCAGCTCCTTGTCGCATCGTCCTCGATCAGCAACGACATCTACAAGCACTTCAAGGGAGACTCCATCTCCGAGGAGAGACTCGTCTGGATCTCCAGAGGCATCGTCATCGCCGTGGCCGCCGTGGCCGCGTTCATCGCCATGGACCCCGCAAGCTCCATCATGGAGCTCGTGTCCTTCGCATGGGCCGGATTCGGTGCGGCGTTCGGACCCCTCATGATCCTGTCCCTCTTCTGGAAGAGGACCAACAAGAACGGTGCCATCGCCGGTATCATCACCGGATTCGTGGTCACCATCGTGTGGAACACCTTCCTCAGGAGCTGCATCCTCGGTAAGATCTTCGGTATCAGCGGACTCGTCATCGACACGCCCGTCACCGGACTCTACGAGCTGCTGCCCGCGTTCATCATCGCGGGACTCGTGATCATCGTCGTCAGCCTGCTCACCGGCAAGCCCACCGAGGACGTGGAAGCGGTCTTCGACGAGGTCGATGCGGAGTGCAGGAGGAGCGCGAAGCCCTTCACCTGCACCTCCACCGCCAAGGCCGGTATCCTCGCCGCGGTCCTGTTCTTCGCGGGACTTCTCATCAGCATCGTCCTGAACGGTGTCGGAGAGACCGTCGCACACAACACCATCGGAGACCTCCTGGTCGCCGGAGGATGGGTTGCCGCGATGGCGTTCATCGCGATATTCGTCGGCGGATCCCTCGTGGCCATATGCGGATACTGCATGTGCAGGGAGAAGAGCCAGTGCTCGCAGGTCGCGGGTATCCTGATCCTCGTGGCCGGAATCGCCATGGCGCTCGCGGGACTCATCGACATGGGTTACGACGTCCACTACATCCTCAGGAACACAGCGGTCTGCGCCGGTGTGGTCGCCCTTCCGATCCTCCTCGGCGAGGACATCCTCGCACACAGGGCGGTCACCGTAGGAGTGTCGCTGCTGGCAGTGGCCGTGTTCATGGGATTCTGGGCCGCAGGCCTCATGGAGGTCACGGTCGCCATATCCTTGGCACTGATGGCGTTCCTGACGGTCCAGTCCGTGGCCCGCATAGGCAGGGAAGCCTGAAACCGCGGGGCTTCGGCCCCGCATTACGTTCTTTACATCTGGCTATCATCGATCGCGACGGATGGCCCTACGTTAGGTTTAAAAGAGCCGACACGATACGTCCTTCATAATACAGGTGAAAACTATGCAGACAAGATCCAAGACACTCAGTGCAGGAGCACTCGTCGCGGCCCTCGGAGGCGCTGCGACGATCGGTGCGATGGCCATGATGGTCGACCTCACAAAGGCAGACATGATCGGACAGGTATGTTACTACCTCCTCACCGCGGTCATGTTCTTCGCGGTAGCAGGCGGATTCAAGTCCAACGGCCAGTGGCCCGTCGAACTCATGATCGTCATGAACTTCGTCGTCATCGGACTCCTCATCGTCGGTGCCATCCTCAGCGTCTTCGACATCTGGGTGATGATCGGGCTCCTCGTCATGGCGGTCTTCGTGCTGTCGACCGTTCTGACCTGCCTCAGCTCGTCCGTCTGGTTCGGATCCGTCAATGCGTGATCCGACACAAACCCTACCAAAAACCATTTAATTACTTCGTTTTTAACAACAATCTTAGTAAGAAGGGGATTTCCTTTATTAAGTATAAAAAATTATGAACTTTCATGGACGAGAAATATACCTTTGCACTGCGCAGGATAGCTCTCCTTGGCGGTATGGATGATTACATCGCCGTATCCTCGAGGGAGCTTGGTACGGCACTCGAGATGAGTCAGCAGTCCGCCTCCAAGAGGATCTTGGAACTCCTGGAGAACAAGTATATCGTCCGCGACCTTGGTGCACGCAAACAGCGCATCAAACTCACAGAGGCAGGTATCGAGATACTGAAGAAGGAGTATCACGAATACAGGAGGATCTTCGAGTACTCCGACCACATGGTGATCCACGGTCACGTGTCGGAAGGACTCGGGGAGGGCAGTTATTACATCTGTCAGCCCGGATACGTCAAGCAGTTCGAGGAACTGCTCGGATTCAGACCGTTCGAGGGTACCCTCAACCTGGACATCATTCCCGAGGACGTCGGGAAACTGGATGTCATCAGGAACTCCGTCGGCATAACCATCAGGGGATTCACCAACGATGACAGGACCTTCGGCAACGTCATCGCGTACAAGGCGAAGATCAAGAACATCGACTGCGCCATCATCGTTCCCGAGAGGTCGCACTACAGGGAGACCATAGAGATCGTCTGCCAGTACCACCTCAGGAGGACCCTCAGTCTGGACAACGGGGACAAGGTCGAGGTCAGGGTCGACCTCTGATCACCTTATCAGACACAGTCCGTGCTGTGTCTCCGGCTTCCCCACGGTGAGATAGAACCTGTCCCATGACATCGCCGACATGTCCGCCGAACCCGTGAGGTCCCCTAACCCTTTCTCGAACACCTTCTTCTCCACGACGATCGTATCGTATCCCATACCGCATACCATCATATCGGCGATGGCGCACAGCTGATCGGTGGTCGCCGTCGTGAGGGACCATCCGAACACGTGCAGATCGCCGGAGCCCATCCTCACCACGGAATATGATGAATACGTACCGTCGGATGCGCCGAAAACCCTCGATGACGGATAATCGGATCTGAATCCCCTCTCTATCCTGTCGAACGTGAAGGTGAAGTCCGACGCTACGTCCGAGTACTCCAACCCGTCATGCGGCGTTCCGGAGGAGGCATCGTTGTACATCTCGGACGGGATGACCGGTACGGATTCCAGGACCTCCCCTCCGTACTCCCTGTATGCTCCGATCGCGGGACCGTTCCAATACAGTATGCCTCCGGCGGAGATCCAATCCGTCACGACATCGTTGGAATCGTCGGTCTTGACGGTGTCCGGCAGTATGCCGGACATGACGATCACCGCCTTCCCGTCGGCGGATGAGGTATCCGACATCAGGGCGGAGAGACCGCCGGCATCGATGTATTCCACCGAACCGAACCCTCTCTTCGCAAGGATCTTCACGAACTCCGAATAGAACGTTCCGATCGTATCGTGGGAGTACAGCGACGCGTGGTCGCGGTCCATGTACAGATACAGACGATTAATGTCCTCGGTACCGTTCACGATGATGTAGCGGCAGGATTCCGGCAACGTGCCGGATACGGAATAGACCACGTTCCCGTCGCCGTCGACGGATGCGTCCAACGACGGATCGGTGTCGACGAAGTAGATCAATACGCACCCTATGAGACATACGGCACAGAACGCCGCGAACATCGCATGTACGGCATATTTCATACTATCCTGCCTCCCGTATCGGTGTACCAACGGCGCAGCATGTTGAGCAGCGACAGGAATGCGACCACCGCGGATACCGCGACGAAGAACGCTATCACCGGTATGTCCCCCACATATCCTGCCAGGAAGTCCACGGCCGCCAGCACCGGTTCCAACGGTATCAGATCGGTATAGACGGCCAGCGGGAACAGGGCCGTGACGTTCCCGAGCACGCATTCGTAGAGCGTCATCAGCACCGAGAATATCATGAACGGACGTACCATCCTCTCCGATACGGTGATCGCGTACAGGATCATGAACGGTACGGCCACTATTACATACTGCGGCAGCGGAGGCCACAGGAATATGACCATGGACGACAGGAACAGTACCGTGTACGTGCAGTACGTATTGTCCCTGTCGGAGAACAACAGCCTCTGTGCCAGATAGATCTCCAACAGTATCGTGTAGATGGACAGCAGCATGATCGCTTTGAATCCGATCGCCTCCAGGAAGTCCATCGTCTTGTCGGACGAGTCGTTGCATACCGATATGACCGTGTACACGATGATGCCCAGCGTCGCCACGGCTGCCAATGCGAGGAGTATGCGTATGACGATGCGCTCCCTCCTTGCGGGATCCATCTCCGCGATGCGCTTTATGTAGATGCCTTCGGTCCTGCGGTCGATGTACCACAGGACAGCACCCACAACGATAATCGCGACGATCAGGTAAGGTATCATCCCGGGCGACGTCACGCTGTTCAGGACCTCGGTGGATATGCCTATCCTGTCCGTGAGGAAGAACAGCGATTCCCAGAACTGTCCGTTGATGAACGCGGGGATCTGTATGATTATCAGTGCGATGAGTGCTCCGAGTACGGAACGCAGGAGCGCCCTGAGACCCTTCCTGTCCAATCCCTCCTCCCTGAGCACGTATGCGCACATGAAGAATATCAGATAGACGGGGAAGAACTTGGTCAGGACGGATACGGAGAATGCCGCACCGGCCAACACGTACTCCTTCCTCCGGAGGAAGATGAAAGATGCCAGGATCGACATCGCGGACATGCAGTCGAACATCCCGTGCACCGAGGACTCCACGATCGTCAACGGACAGAGGTACCACAGCGCGAACGCCCACACCCCTTTGGATCCGTCGGACGTCATATCCTTCACCAGGATGTACAGCATGAAGGCGACCGCCACATCCGTCAGTACGATCGGGAGCTTCATCATGACCGCATACAGCGGCGACACGACGTACGCCGACATGGGATAGTCCCTCGAGAGGTACTGCGCGAACTCGGGCACCAGCGTGGCTATATCCGTGATCCCGAGGAACTCGCCGATGAACGAGAACAGGCCCACCACGTATCCCCATATGGGGGTGTAATAGTAACCGGTCACGTCGTAGAGACCGAATCCCGCGCCCACCATCTCCGATATCTTGACCCAGTAGGTCATATCGATGTTGAAGGTGAGCGTGGGCATCAGGATCAGTCTTACGACCGATCCCAGGACCAATACGGCCGCGAGAGGATGCTCCCTCAGTGCGGCCGCACAGGCCGAACGGATATCGCTCATCTCTTCACGTTCTCCATGACGGATCTGAAGATCAGGATACCGTCACCCTCCTCGGATGTGTATCCGCGGGTCCAGTCGGGATGGGTGAATCTGGTGAGCACACGTTCCGGATGAGGCATCAGACCCATGACGTTGCCTGCGGGGTTGCAGATGCCCGCTATGTCGGACGGGGACCCGTTGGGGTTCCAGGGATACTTGGTCTCCTCCCCCTCGGGCGCAACATACCTGAACACGATCTGGTCGTTGTCCTCGAGCTTCTGCACGAACCTCTCGTCCATGCTGAGAAGCTTCCCCTCTCCGTGGGCGGACGGGAACATGACCACCTGCTTCCTGGCCATGGACGATGTGAACACGCACTTGCCCCTGTTGTCGTTCCTGAGGAGGGTGGGTCTGCACTCGAACCTGGCGGAATCGTTGTTGTACAGCGCCGCGGTGGGGACTGGGGACATCGCCTCCCCGTCCATCGCGGGCAGGAGACCCAGCTCCACGAGGATCTGGAATCCGTTGCAGACTCCGAGGACGGGCTTCTCGGCCTCGACGAACGCCTTGACCTGATCGCCTATGGCGCTCCTGATCCTCGCCGCGAAGATCGCTCCGGCGCGGATGTAGTCCCCTGCGGAGAAACCTCCGGGGAAGGCGAGGATGTCGTAATCCTCCAGATCGCGCCTGAGCCCGGCGGGGGCCTGGCCGGTCAGCTGTTTGAGATGGACCTTCTCTGCCGTCGCACCGACGGACTCGAACGCATAGGCCATCTCGTCCTCGCAGTTCGTACCCTCGATACGGAGGACACATACCCTGACATCCTTGGCACTCATTCGGAAACACCTCCCATGATCTTCCAGATGGGTTCGCTCCATGCCTTCCTCATCTCCCCTACGGAAAGACCTATGCCTGCGGATGCCACCCTGAGGGAGTCCCCGCCGACCTTTCCGATCGGGATCGCGTCGGGTCCGACGATGCCGCGGAACGCATCGACGTTCTCCGGTCTGACCTCGGCGATCCACCTGGTGTTGCTTTCGGAATACAACTTCCTCTCTTCGGACAGACCCTCTATACCGGACAGGTCTATCTCCGCACCTATGTCACCGGAGATGCACATCTCCGCGACGGCGACCGCCAGACCTCCGTCGGAACAGTCGTGGCAGGCCCTCACGAGACCCTTGTCCATGGCGGACAGCATCCTGTCCATGAGATCCTTGAGATTGTCGATGTCCACTCCCGGGACATCTCCTTCGGAACCGCCGTACTTGCGGAACAGGAGGGAACCCGCCATCTCGTCCTTGGTCCTTCCTACCAGGAAGACCGTGTTGCCCTCCTCCTTGAAGTCCGCCGAGACGGATTTCCTGACGTCGTCTATGAGTCCCGTACCGAGGATCATCGGTGTGGGCAGTATGTGTATGCCTCCGGGGGCTTCGTTGTACAGGCTCACGTTCCCGGACGGGATGGGCATGCCGAGCTTCTTGCAGATCTCTCCGAGACCCCTCACGGCCTCCCTGAACTCGCCGAGCCTCTCGGGCTTCTCGGGATTTCCGAAGTTGAGACAGTCCGTGAACGCATGCGGCCTCGCTCCCACCGCGACTATGTTACGGCAAGCCTCGTCGATACAGGCCATACCGCCCTTATAGGGATCCTCCTCGCAGAACCAGGGGTTGCATCCGACCGCGGCCGCAAGACCCTTCCATCTTCCGAGGACGGGCATGAGGACGGTGGCGTCCCCGGGTCCGGTCCTGTTCATCTTGCCCACCATGGGCTTGAGAACTGTACCTGCACGGACCTCGTGATCATACTGACGAATGGCCCACTCCTTGGATGCTACGTTGGGATCGGAGAGCAGAGTAATCAGAACATCGTTGTTGGAGGGCAGATCGGGGAACACCTCCTTCTCCTTGGATGAGACCTCGGGAAGTACGTAGGGCCTGTCGTACACGGGACCTCCGGTGAGGAACTCCAGATCCATGTCGAATATGAGTTCGTCTCCCCAGAAGATGCGTGTACGGGGGACGGCGGTGGTCCTCGCCACCACGGTGGCGGGAACATCCCACATCTCGAATATGGCGAGGATCTTATCCACGTTCTCCTCTTTGCATGTGACCATCATGCGCTCCTGGGACTCCGATACCCAGATCTCCCACGGAGCGAGACCGGACTCTTTCAGCGGGACCTTATCAAGGTATACATCCGCACCGCATCCGGCATCGAGGGCCATCTCTCCGACGACACAGCTTAGGCCTCCCCCTCCGAGATCCTTCATACCGGTTATGAGGCCGGCCTTGTTGACCTCGAGGCATGCATGGAGGGTGGGTTCCTTGGTGATGGGATCTCCGAGCTGGACCGCGCCCCTGGAATCCTCATCCGAAGTGGAGGTCAGATCGGCGGATGCAAATGTGACCCCATGGATACCGTCGCGTCCGGTGTTTCCACCCAACAGGATCATGACCTCTCCCGGTCCGCCTGCATAGTTGAGTGCTAGTTCGTCCCTCTTGACGATACCGAGACATCCCACGTTCACTAGACAGTTGCCGGTGTACTTCTCGTCGAAGAAGAAACCGCCCGATACGGTGGGTATACCCATCCTGTTACCGTAGTCCCTGATGCCGGATACGACGCCGTTGGCAAGATACCTGGGGTGTTTGATACCTGCGGGAAGCTCCTTCTTGGTATCGATGGGCCCGAAACACAGAGGATCCACGAGTCCGATGGGCTGCGCACCCATACATATGACGTCCCTCAGAATACCTCCGATACCGGTGGCGGCACCTCCGTAGGGTTCGATGGCAGACGGGTGGTTGTGACTCTCGATCCTGAGGGCATAACCGTAATCGTCGTCGAAGACCATGACGCCCGCATCCCCCCTGGAGAGGATATCTGGGTGATCGATGGCGAAGACGAACTCCTTCAGGATGTTCTTGGAGCTCTTATAAC
The DNA here is from genome assembly GCA_051887655.1 of Candidatus Methanomethylophilaceae archaeon. Lineage (GTDB taxonomy): Archaea > Thermoplasmatota > Thermoplasmata > Methanomassiliicoccales > Methanomethylophilaceae > SIG5. Next base: position 36,325 of record JBJEZZ010000063.1, read on the forward strand.
AGCAGTGCTCGCTCCATGCCTGACCGAGTGCCTGGAGCTCGATATCGGTAGGATTCCTGCCCTCCTTCCTGAAATAATCCGTGATGACCTTCATCTCGTCGAGCGAGAGACTGAGTCCCATCTCGGAGGACAGTTCGGCGAGCTCGCCATCCGTGGCGTTCAGTACGTCCACGTCATATACGGGATACTGCACGCCGCGTTTGATCATGAGTCTGTCCACGGACATCTCTCATCTCACCGTTACCGTATAGTTCTGGATGACGGGGTTCGCAAGAAGCCTCCTGCACATCTCCTCTCCCATCTCCTTCGCTTTGTCGGCAGGTGCATCGATATCCATCTCGAACACCTTGATGGATCTGACGGAGGCCACTCCCTTGAAACCGAGGGACTCCACGGTCTTCTTCGTGTTCTTACCCTCGGGATCGGCGACCCCTTTCTTCAACTCGATTCTGATTTCGATAACTGTCATATGCACGCGCATGCGCGTATGACTATAAAGTAAGTTGCCAGAACGGTACGTAACGGAGGATGGGTGGCACACTCTTTACGGATACCGTTTCCGGGAACTGGAACGCGTTCGCCCTTCAGACGCCCCTCTTCCTTCCGAAGACCAGATATGCTGTATGACCCAGCATATCGAAACTGGGTCTGACCCCTCCACGATGGACCTCCATCTCGCGCTGTATGTTCTCGAGCGCGAAGACGTCGGAGAAGTTCCTCTCACGAAGTGCCAACACTATCTTCTCCAACTGATTGGTATTCGGAATGTACGCGCAGATGCGTCCTCCCGGTCTGAGGGACGGGAGGAGATTGTCTAATGCGTTCTCCGGATCCGGCATGTCCATGATCAAAGCATCCGCGACATAATCCACCTTGGCATCCCTGGCATCACCTATCTGGAATGTCCAATGATCGTCGAGACCGGTGCGCCTGACGTTCCTAAACGCACGCTGGACATTCTCTTCCTTGAATTCCACTGTATGAACGTGTCCGGTGCCGGATACAGCCCTCAACAATGCGGTGGTAAGTGCCCCGGAACCTGCACCGACCTCGAGGATCCTGTCCCCCGCCTTCACATCCGAATATAGGAGGATGGTCGCGGCATCCTTGGGGGTGATGATCTGTGCGCCCCTCTCGAGGGATTCGACGAGTTCCATGGTCCCCGGACGGAAAGCGGTGAATTCCTTGCCTGCCACGGTCATGACGGAACCGTCATCCATGTCCTTCAATCTCGCACCGTCGATGGTACCGAGCGATGTGATCTTCAACATACCGAAGGATACTTTCAACCAATGTTTCTTTCCGTTCTCATCCTCGAGATAGATGAACTCATTCTCCGCGAAGGGCATGTCCTCCGCAATGACATGGATATGTTAAATAATGATTGTAAGAACAAGAT
>JBJEZZ010000064.1:0-2268 GCA_051887655.1 Candidatus Methanomethylophilaceae archaeon
GAGCCGGTATCGCCTTCGAATCTCCTCAGGCGGATCATCGGGGTGTGCCCGATGGCCTCCAGGACGTTATCGTACATGTTCATGAACGGTTCGTATGACCGTGGCCGATATAGGCATTGCTCTCGACGAAAGCATATCATATCGGTAAACGATAAATAATCGACCGTGCTAATGTTTAACACGGTATTGAACGGGAGTGGCATCCATGGATCTTACGGAACTCAGGGAAAGGATCGCGGACATTGACAGGCAGATAATAGATCTGATGGCCGAGCGTACGGCGGCCGCGGAGGAGGTGGGCCGCATAAAGAGGTCCCAGGGACTTCCGATAGTGAACACGTCCGTCGAGGAGAAGGTCATCGCCAGATATACCGGCGAATCCGACCGCACCGGACTGAGCACGGAGGTCCTGGAGAAGGTGGCCAGGGCATTCATCCAGGAGGCCGTGGAGCATGAGCTCGCCATCCCTCCCGTCAGGGAACACGACGTGAAGAAGGTCTCCGTCATCGGAGGTGCCGGTAAGATGGGTCTGTGGATCTCCGACCTCCTCAGGAAGGACGGTCACGAGGTACAGGCGATCGATCCCGTCCTGGACAACGGCCTTACCGTGAAGGATGCCGCCGATTCGGACATCGTCGTGGTGTCCGTCCCGATCCATGCCGCCGACGGGATAATACGTTCCCTGGATTCCATCTGCCGCAGGGACGCACTGATATTCGACCTCACCTCCCTGAAGACCCCCCTGTCCGGGACCCTGCGTTCCATGGCCAGGACGAGACGCGTATGTTCCGTGCACCCGATGTTCGGCCCTTCCGCAAGGACCATGTTCGGCCGCAATCTCATCGTATGCGACTGCGGGAACCACGAGGCCACGGAGGCCGTCAAGGAACTGTTCGACGACCGCGGAGGGAACGTACGCGTCATGGACATCGGCGAACATGACGAGTACATGTCATACGTTCTCGGTCTGAGCCATGCCGTCAACATAGCGTTCTTCACAGTGCTGCAGCGGAGCGGCATCACGTACGAGGATATGAAATCAGTAGCATCCACCACGTTCAGGAAGAACATGGAGACCAACGAATCAGTCGCGCTGGAGGATCCCGTCCTGTACTACGAGATACAGCATGCCAACTCATCCAGGGACAGGATGTGGGACATCTTCTCCGGGGCCGTGAACGACCTCAGGGAGGCATCCGTAAGCGATGACGATACGAAGTTCATCGAACTGATGGATGCGGGACGTGCCTATTTCGAGAATTGATTAAGGGCGTTTTCCCTGTCCGCCCGACCGGCGGACAGGTGTTTAACATGTTTATGACATAAGACTTGCGGATCTGAGCTCGGCCGCGATCTTGTCGACCGCACGGACAACGTCCTCGGGGACCTTGGCGCCTGTGCAGACCATCTTTCCGGATCCGAAGAGGAGGACGACGACCTTGGGGGAGTCGAGTCTGTATACGAGACCTGGGAACTGCTCGGGTTCGTATTCGACCTTTTCAAGACCGAGTGTGATGGCTACGGTGTTGAGGTTGATCTCCTGCTCGAGATCTGAAGAAGCTACGATGTTCTGGACCTCCACCTTGGGCTCGATCGCGATATTGATGTTCGCCTTCTTGAGATCCTCTTTGACCTTTCCGATGGCGATGATGACGTCCTTGAGGCTCTTTGCACCGGTGCAGACGACCTTTCCGCTCCTGAAAAGCAATGTCGCAGTCTTGGGTTCCTTAAGCCTGTATACGAGACCGGGGAACTGCTGAGGGTTATATTCCGCTCCTTCGAGGGAATCCTCGATACAGTTGAGATCGAGTTCCTGGCCCAGAGATGTGGACGCAACAACGTTCTCTATTGTCATTTTAGCCATCTTTTCACCTAGAGTCCCTATTTAAATAGGCTATATAAAGGATTCGTCCGCGGCCGGGTCGCGACGCACGTCGGTACGGCACGGGGCCGGATATACCGTCGTCTTGGGAATGAGGATCGTAGAAATTCAGTAAGCAGGCCAGCCAGTCAGAAGGGATGGGATGCACTCTACAAGACTGACCTGCTTCTAAAGTCTATTAGTCTACATTGGTATATAACGATTATGGTCATTGTTTCCCGAGTCGATAGAATCGGACGGTCGTTTACATGAAAACAAACCCGTTTTTGGCGTCATTATCACGTATTTTCTTCTAATTGGATTAATCATCCAACTATTATGTTGTGATTTTCCTACAATCCTGTCTAGAAATATGTTTTATAGAATATCGACGATGGTCGGACGAT
>JBJEZZ010000065.1:0-8550 GCA_051887655.1 Candidatus Methanomethylophilaceae archaeon
CCTCGGGCATCGACAAGAAGATGAGGAGGGCATCCGCGGATTATGACGCGTGCCTGTCGAAGCTGCGTTCCTTCGTCAATGATGTGCAGGTGTGCAGACGTTTCATAGACATAACGTTCGATTGGTTCCCGCAGAGCGTGGTCGAGGTGTCCGATCGGATATCCGAGCTCACGGACGACAGGGACATCGGTATAATGCTCTATCTCGCCGACAGGCTGGTCGACGTGTCGCACACCGAACGTGCGGAGAGGATCCTGGAGGGTCTCTGTCCGGGTCAGGACCTCGCACTCATCGAGTTCGTACGCGGGAAACTGGCATATATGGCGGGGGATACCGAATCCGCCAGGCAGCATTTCCTGCGCACGGTGCTGACGGATCCGTGCTTCTTCAGGGCGTATCCCTATCTGGACATCCTGGACCCGGCGTTCGGGTGGCTGCATATGGCCAACATCTGGCACATCCGTATGGACGAGGATGTCGTCCTCAGCGACGGTCTGGTCGGAGGCGAGAGGGAGGACCTCTGCGACATCTGCAGGATATGGCACGACGGGGATTGGAACGGTGCGATGGCCGCGATGAGGAGGCTCCCGTCGTTCGTGGACAGGGATCCGTTCACCCTCGCGCAGTTCGCGAGGATGTCCGCCGATCTGGGTTCGCAGAGGGATGCGATAGATGCGTACGTCACGGCCCTCGAGACCCTGAAGGACAGCGAGTATCTGATGATAGAATTGGCGTCCGTGTACGAGAGCATAGGGGAATACGATTCCGCCGCCTCCCTCCTGGGGTGTGCGAGGGTGTTCGATCCCAATTGCGGAAGGATATTGGTCGTACAGCACAGGTGCCTCGTGGATTGGGGTAGGAGACAGGATGCGGAGGGCACTCTGACGGTGTTGCTGACGTCGCCGGGTGCGGATGCCGAGTGGATGGACGGCTGCGCGGACGTGCTCAGGTCGCACGATATGGTCCTGGAGGCCACGAATCTCGTGAAGAAGGTGTCGTCGAGATGCATCGACCGCTGTTATTCGGAATACATCCTGGCGAAGGACTGTCTGTCCAGAACCGATTACCGTTCCGCGATACACCATGCGAACCAGGCACTGAAGCATGACCGCAAGGACATAAGGTCCAGATGCATACGCGCCAAGGCACATCTCCACGCCAACGGAATGGACAAGGCGATGAGGGATGTGAACAGCATGACGGACGACTCCCCGGACGACGTCCGCGTGCTGGACGTCAAGAAGGACATCTACCGTCACATCGGACAGTACCAGAACGCACTGGACATCTGCGACGACATCCTTTCCATAGAACCCAGGAACGCGGCCGTGATGATCGACCGCGCCGAGATGCTGGGTCAGTTGGGCGATCACAAGAATTCCCTGGATGCGTACAGGGAGGCGCTCAACATTAGGGAGGACATCTCCCTCTTCATATCCATACTGAAGAACCTCCTGAAACAGAGGTATCTCGACGACCTCTGCAGGCTGGTGGACGATTTCGACGACACGTTCGGATCCTCGGTGATCGTGTGGAGGCTCCGCGGGAACGCCGAGTACCTGGCCGGAAGGTACGAGGATGCGGCCGTGTCGTATGGGAAGGCGGTCATGCTGTCCCCCAATGAGGCGGTCATCTGGCACAGCAAGGGTATGGCCGAGGAGGCCGCGGAGATGTACCAGGAGGCCGAGGATTCCTTCGGCAAGGCCATCCTGATCGACCTCGACAATACGGATTATTGGATCTCCAAGGCGATAGTGCAGGAGAAGCGCGGCAACTACAAGGGTGCCATATCCTCGCTCAACAGGGTCATCACGTCCGCAGGCAGCGGCGTGTTCCCCCTGGCGATGAAGGCCAGGCTTCTGGCCAGGTTCGGGAAGGACAGGGAGGCGCTGTACTTCCTGGAACAGGCGCAGAAGATGGAACCGTCCAATGCGGACATCATGCGCATGAGGAAGGACGCCCTCATACACACGGGGGAATACGTCAAGGCCCTGGAACTCTGCAAGATGGCGGTGTCCCTCGTTCCCGGGGACCAGACCACGTTGGCGGACATGGTCTCTTTGTATCTTCTCACGAACGACCGCAAGGGTGCGACCGACATACTGAACGGGCTCGTCCTGAGGGACGATCTCTCCAAGGACACCTTGGTGAAATGTTCCTCCACATTCCATCAGCTGGGCGATTTCGAGAGGGAGGCCGCGATGATGGAGCGTGCCAATGCCATCGATCCCGGGGACCGCGAGGTCCTGCTCTCGCTCGCCGGAGCGTATACGATATTGGGCAACAAGGATGCCGCCGAGGAGATCTACACGGGATTGGAGGAGAGCGATCCTGACGACGTGTCGATCACGGTGAAGAAGGTGATGCTGGATTCCGACGCCCCTCCTGCCGCGGACGATGAGGAAGATGCGGAGGAGGAACCCGTTGACATGATGGGACTTGCGGATGCCGCCAGGTCGTCCGGTCGTCAGGAGGAGGCCATGCATATCTACCGCAGCGTACTGGATTCGGACCCGGACAACACCGATGCGTACATCGCCGTGTCTGAGATAATGATCGACATGGGCGAACTGACGGATGCCATCGGGTTCATATCCGATGCCACGCACACCGTGCCCAACGATCCGCGCCTCCTCAAGATACTCGGGGACTCCTACTATCTGGCGAACGACCCCGAGAAGGCCGCCGATGCCTATACGGACGCCATGAAGCTCGGCATGGATACTGCGGAACTGCACGAATCCGCGGGACATGCTTTGGAGGACATGGGCATGATGCAGATGGCCCTGGACAACTACCGCAAGGCCGCATCCAAGGATCCCCTCAACATCGACTACAAACTGTGCGTCGCATCGCTGGAGCATCGCGTGGGACACGAGAGGAATGCGGAGGAGGTCATCAACGACATACTGGCGGTGGAACCGGGGAACATGACCGCTCTGAAGATGTTCGTAACCATACGCGGACGCATGAACGATTCCGAAGCGATAATGGCGATGTACGACGACATCGTATCTGCCTGCGGGTGCAGGGAGGATGCCGAGTTCTTCGCATTCGTACTGCGCGATGTCGGAGAACATTCCAAGGCGGACCTTCTGCTGTCGCGTTTCGATACCGTGTGAATCAGTACCTGTTCATGTCCGTCTTCAGGAACTCGCGCATGAGGCAGGTCGCATAGTTGCCTTTCGAGAGCGAGAACCTCATGCGGTACCCGTCGTTCATGATGTCGTAGCCGAGGTCGTTGACGGTGCAGAGGATCTCCCTCCAGTTGCCCTTGGCGCTGCAGTGGGCGAGTCCGGGGACGATGAAGTCGTCCTTGGAGAGACCTTCATCACCGATGACCTTCCTCTCGATCTCACCCATCTCCCCTTCGGAGAACATCCCGTCGCTTCCGAACACGGTTATCGCGACGAACGCCCTTCCCTTGGCCACCTGTCTCTCCACGAGTCTGATGTTCTTCGCCGTGACGGTCACCGGTCCGTCGTGGTCGGGTACGCCCTCCGCGTTGACGGGGATGACGGTATCGCCGATCACGGGGCTGTTCAGCGGCATGCCGTGCTCCATCCTCCCGCTGAGCATGAGGTTGAAGAGATACGACTGATAGGCGTGCGTGAACATCATCTGGAGGTTGGACGGCATCTCCGAGATCGCTCCGACGAAATCCCCGGGGCGCCTCTTCAGGTGATCGATCAGGGTGGATTCGAAACCCATGATCTTAGGGAGTTCCAGATCGAGGGAGGAGTAGTCGCCGTTGCATCTGCGGAACGCCTCCCTGGCGTTCTGCACGTCCTCGTCCTCGAATTCGGACGGAAGACAGAGGTATGCCTCCACCGCGCCCTCGATGTCGCCGCGGACGATCCTCTCTCCGACGATGTGCGTCACGGGTCTCGACGTACCGAACCTCTGGACGCCGAAGTAGTTGGGGAAACCCCCTACGGAATTCACGGCATCCGTGACGGACGTGACGGTGTCTTCGATTTCATTTCTATCCGTATCGCAGTCCCTGACGGTTATCTCGAAGGAGTTGCCGAGAAGGTCGCCCATGCGTATCGGGCGGTTGGAGCAGTACGCCCCCGAGACGGAGATGTCCTTGAGTCCGATGTGTTCCAGACGTCCGGGTTCGCACTCGAACGACATCTTCTGTGTGGTCACTGCCCTTTTGTCCTTCGTTCCCGCGAAACCGATCCTCTCGCGGGATATGCGCATGGTGCGTGCGAGGAGCCTGATGAGACGGTTGGTCTCCCAGTTGGTCGTGGTGACATCGGCTATGGTGTAACGGCCGGAAGGCACCTCCGCGGGTGCGTTGGAGATCTCGCGTACGACGAAGTCCTGCGCGGTCTTCTTCAGACGCCCGCCCGTACCCGGACAGTCCGTGAGATAGTAACGCATCCCGATGTCGGATTCCGCGGTACAGCAACGGCCGTACATGTGGGATCACTGATTCTTTGCGGAGAAGTACTCGGAGACCCTGTTGGCCGCGGCTATGACGGTCTCGACGGGATCGTTCCCGTTGGTCTCCACGTAGAGTGCGGGATCGTCGAGTTCCGGGTGGGTGTTGATGTACCTGACGATTTTGACGTCGCTGTCCTTGTCCAACTCGTCCATGATGGGGTTGATGAGGGTCGTGTCGGTTCCCTTGAACATGATCTTGACGGATCTGTCGGTCTTCTCAGCGATGTAGAACGAATCCATGCGCCTCCATTACTCCCCCACTTTATTAAATGTTTCGCGCGCGGCTATGCGGCGCGCGTATGCGGTGCATGGCGGACGGTCCTGTCTGGGTCCTGTGCTCACAGACCGTCGGAGAACTGCATCTCGTACATGTCGTAGATCTCGCTGACGGTGGTGGACATGTCCGCGGATTTGTCGTCCCTGACGCGTCCCGTGAACCTGGGGAATCTGATGCCTATCCCCGCGTCCTCCTTCGCCCATCCGAATGCGGCCTTGTGGTTGGGGCTGAGCGTGAGGTCCGCTCCGGCGACCTCGAGGACCACGTTGGGTTCGAACCATACGTCGGGATCCAGTCCCGTGCGGATGTATCCCGGCTTATCCTCGCATCTGTACCTGTCGAGCATCGCCGGGAGGGCGTCCAGGAACGCATCGTCGAATCCGGTCCCTAGCTTGCATACGCTGCAGAACTCGCCGGAATCCTGATCATACACCGCCATCAGCAATGCCCCATACTTCCCGGCACGTTTGCCCATACCGTAGAAAGCACCGATGACCGCGAGGTCGAACGTGTCCGTGAGGGCCTCGTGGTAGTCCTTCTTGTATTTGATCCACAGGAATCCTCTGGATCCCGCCCTGTACACGGACGATTCGGACATGGATTTGGCCATGACACCTTCGCATTTGGCGGCGATCGCGGAGTCGAAGAACTCCTCTGCCTGCGCATCGTTCTCGATGACGGCCATCTCGGTCATGCCGACCGCGGCGTCCAGTTCGAACGCTTCGGAGAGCACCCTCCTCCTCTCGGGATACGGCACGTCGGTGAGGTCCCTCCCGTCGAGGTAGAGGATGTCGAACATGAATATCCTGACCGGGATCCGTTTGACCGCGGAACCGACGTCATGCTTCCTCCTCCTGTGGGTGACCATCTGGAACGGCAGCATCGCGCCGGTCTCGGGATCCGTGGCCACGCATTCCCCCTCGATGATCGCCTCCTTCCCGCGGAGATTTTGTCTGAGGGAATCGCATATGTCCGGGAAGTTGTCGGTGAGGTTCTCCAATCTGCGGGAGTACAGGGTGACCGAATCCCCGCCGATGTGCGCCTGCACCCTCATGCCGTCGTATTTGTACTCCATGGCACATCTGCCGCCCATCCTCTCCAGGACCTCGGGCAGCGAGGGGAGCCTCTCCGCCAGCATGACCTTTATCGGATTCCCGACGCGGATCGTCACGTCGCGGATGCCGTCCATGCCCTTCTCGGCCAGCATCTCGCCTATGAGCCCCATGTCGCAGGTGATGTTGAACGCCCTCTCGATCTCGGGTCTCGACTCCTTGTCTGCGAAGCATTGTGCCAGCGCGTCCAGGATGGTCATGGCGGAGGCACCGACGCGCATCCTCCCGCTGACGATCCTGCAGATGTAGCGGGCCTCGGTGGCGGTCGAATCGTGCAGCATCCCCGTGAGGGTCCTCACTTTGTTCTCCTGGGAGTTCTTGCCTTCGGACCTCTCTATCCTGGTGAGGTCGGATACCACGCGCTCCAACGTCAGGGGCGTGCTGAAGAGGCTCATCTGCTTCTTCTTCGATATCAGTTCCTCGGCGACGGAGCCCGTGTCCCCGATCCTGGTCCACAGCTCCTCCACCTTCTGATCCGGGTTGCCGGATGCCGTGGAGATGGCCTTGAGCACCATCCTGTCCGCCATACCCAGCTCAACGGGGTGGAAGTCCGGGTGGAGCTTCCCCTGGGACAGATAGATGATGTTTCTGAGATCCGCCGGTTCCAGTCCTTTGAAGAAATCCGCCAGGATCGACGTCATCTCCAGCCTGCTGCTGGTAGATTCCAGTCTTGCGAAGGTGTCCGCGATATCGGAGAAGAGCATGAGTCCGTATCCTCCAATCTATATTTAGGGGTGCTTCACCGCTCCGACGGGAAGGAATCGAGATACGTCTGACCCTTCCTGACGGTCCCGGTGATGGTCTTGGCGAGCTCGTCGTTCAGTTTGTCCAGACGCTCCCTCATCTTCTCCTCCTTCTCCGCGCTGGATCTCTCGAACGCCTCGTCCATGGTGTTGGCGGCGATCAGTACGGCGACGTCGCCGTCGTTCTTCCTGCCCGTCCTTCCGCGGCGCTGTATGGTCCTGATCTCGGATGGCACCGGCTCGTAGAATATCACCATGTCCGTACCGGATATGTCCAACCCCTCCTCGCCGACGGACGTGGATACCAACGTGTTGCATTCGCCGTTCCTGAAACGTTCCAGCAGCTGTATCTGCTCCTTCTGCTTCAGTCCGCCCTTGGATTGGCCGATCAGCTTCTCCACGTCCACGCCGTGGATCCCGGCGAGCTTCTCCACCAGGAGGTCGCAGGTGTCCCTGTACTGCGCGAATATCATGATCCTGGAACCCGGGTCCGAGTCCAGTCTCTGACTCACGAGGCTCATGATGCGAGAGACCTTCGGATGCTCCACCCTGGTGTCCCTCACCGCCCTGACCACCGAACGGAACTCCTCCCTGTTCACGATCTCCGCGGAGCTCTTGCTGGGTCTGTCGCCGGACGCCTCGTCCAGCAGCTTGTTCAGATACTTGCGGAGCGGCGTGATCCCCTGGGTCTCCGCCAGTCCGACAGCGTGCAGGAGCTTGACGCAGATGGACTGTACCACGAGGCCCCTGTACACGTAGTTTGATCTTTCGCGGTTCCTGAGCCTGCTTTGGAGGACCGAACCTATCTGCAGGAGGTAGCTGGTGGTCACGGGTCTGTTCGTGCTCATCAGTCCCATCCTGGCGAGGTCGTTGGCGTACTCGTCCACCAGCATGCGCAGTTTGCGCGAGATGTCGGTGATGTCCTTCGGGAGATTGACGTACACCCGCTTGACGTACGTGTCGAACACGTACGGGGAGACGTCCGGGTCCATGTCGCTGCGCATGTCGATGTGCACGAAGGACAGGTTGTGGCATATCTCCACGATCTTCTTGTATTCGCTTCCGGGGGATGCGGTCATCCCCATGGATATGCCGGTGTTGTATTCCGCGATCTTCACGAACGCATAGTTCCCGACCCCTCTGTGGGCCTCGTCGTATATGACGAGTCCGAACCCTGACAGGTCGTACCTCCCGTTCTCGAGATCGTTGGCTATCGCCTGCGGAGTGGAGATGACCATGTCGCTCTCGGCGACGATCCTGCAGCGCCTCTCCGGGGCCATGTTGCCGTTGATGACAGCTATCTCCGTATCCCTGAGCCAGCTGTTGAAGGTCATACAATGCTGGTCCACCAGGGGTTTCGTGGGTGCCGTGAGGAGGACCTTCCTCCCTTTGGCGAGTACCTCGGCCGCCACCATGAGCGCGACGACGGTCTTACCGAGACCGGTGGGCAGGATGATCAGGGTATCCCTTCTCAGGCAGCCCTTCGCCATGGCGATCTGGTACTCCCTCTCCTCAACCGTATCCGGGACGATCTTGGGGTGCGAGAGATAGGTACGCATGCGGGGTTATCAGAAGTGACGGATAAATCGTTTCTGGGGGACGGAGGTCCCCCGTGACATGGTGTTCAGTGGCATCCGCCGCCGCAGGATGCGCATCCCTTGGCGTTGGGGTCCCTGATGGCGAGTCCGTTACCGAAGTTGGGGTCCTCGACGTACTCGATGATGCAGGGTTCGAGGGCCTCCTTGGTCTCGTTGTCGAAGTAGAAGGAGAATCCCTTGACGGGCAGTTCGTTCTCGAGGTCGCCCTTGTCCTGCGCGAAGGACATTCCGAACTGGGGTCCGGAGCATGCCATTCCGGAGAAGTAGATCTTGATACCGTATCCCTGCTTGTTGTTCTTGGCAAGGAGGTCGTTGATGAAATCAACTGCTTTGTCGTCGATCGTAACCATAGTAATCGCCGTTGGAAT
>JBJEZZ010000066.1:0-8450 GCA_051887655.1 Candidatus Methanomethylophilaceae archaeon
ATATGTGTACCAGGGGATGTGAGTGTGATAGCAATGGACAATAAGATAATCGCACTACTGGTAGCCGTGGTTGTCGTGGCCGGCGGAGCGTCCGCATTCGTCATACTCAACTACGACGGTGACAACACGGATGACTCCAGGTTCAACGTCATAGCCAGGGTCAACTCCGAAGGATCAGGTATCTACATCAAGGAGGATCTCGTGAAGATAGTCGACGGTATGCCCGTCAATGCGAACAACGACACTCCTTTCTTCACTGTCGAAGATGACGTATGGACAGTCACGCCCGACAACAAGGATGCGTGGGACGGTCTCGTGTTCGGAACACCCGGTCCTTCCACGATTCAGCACACTCAGCTTGTCGATCTCGCACACAAGATGGGTCTGGAATTCAAACTCGCCGGAAACGGTACCGCCAAGGGCGCCATGTATTTCGATTCCGGTATGTCCGCAAGCGACAAGATCATCTCCAGTACCATCATCGACGGAGGAATCATCTGGGAGCCCCAGCATCAGATCGTCATTTCCAACGACAAGTACACCCAACTCGCACTCACCAACGACATCTTCCCGGATCATACCTGCTGTATCATCGCAGGCAACGAGAAGTACATGAAGAACAACGTGGAGATCACGGAGAGGTTCCTGCAGGGATATGTCGAGGCGGTTAAGGACATCAACAGGATCCTTGCCGATCCGTCCTCCGACGACTACAAGGCGTTCGTGGCGTTCGTCCTCAAGAATGTCCCGTCCCTCTCCGGAGATACGGATGCCGCAGAGGTTGCTCTCAGCAACATCACATACCTCTATGCGGACGACGAGAACGGAGACCTTTCCGTTCTCAAGACATCCATTGCCGATCTGGTCGTCAATCTAACCACGAATGGTTCGATCACCAAGGATGTTACAGACCCCGCCGCATTCGCTGACGCGTTCGTCGATGACACGTACCTCAAGGGTGCGCTCACCAACGAATACGAGAAGAAAGACGACACCACCGTCTTTGTGGCGGTCATCACCGGTGACATCCATCAGATTGCCATCCACTGGGCATCTGAGAAGGATTACTTCAACGGAATCACCATCAAGACCGTCGACAGCACCAACGGTGCAGGTGTTGCGGGCGCTGTCGTCAACGGAGAGGCCCAGTTCGGATTCATGGGTGCGCCTCCGGCGACGATCACCACCGTCAACTCCGGATACATAACCGCTTGATGGCAGGTGAAACATGGCTCTGAAGTACGATAAGCACAACAGGTATCACCGCATGGCGAGATCCCTGCTTATCACAGTGATATCCCTGACGATGTTCCTGTGGACCTGGACGATGGTTTCCATGGTAACGAAGAATGTCGCGATTCCGACTCCCATGGAGACGTTCTCCGCGCTTATCGACTTCTTCAACGAGGGGGACCGTATCACCGGTAGGACAGCATGGGATTACATCTCATCGAGTCTCGGCAAATTCGTGGAGGGTTTCCTCATGGCCGCCGTGGTAGCCATACCCCTGGGTCTGTTGATGGGTAACTTCAAAACTTTCAGGGAGCTGATGACTCCCGCTATCGAGGTCCTCAGGCCGATCGCTCCGATCGCCTGGGCCCCGATATTCATCTTGTTGTTCAGATACAACATGGGTGCCGTGATGGTCGTGTTCGTGGGAATCTTCTTCCCGCTGCTCACCAACACTATATTCGGTGTCCAAAAGATCGATAAGACCCTTGTGGATGCGGCCAAGACCCTTGGTGCCAGCAACGCACAGATCTTCCTGAAGATCCTCGTTCCCTCCACCATCCCGTACATAATGAACGGAGTGAAGGTCGGTCTGGGTATCGGATGGATGTGTATCGTTGCCGCGGAACTGTATGCCAATCCTTTGGGAGGCATCGGATTCTATGTCGCATGCATGATAGCCAACAGTGCGTTCCCCGAGGCATACGCCGGATTGGTGATCATCGCCGTATTGGGACTTCTGACCACTGGTATTGCGGAGTACATCCACAAGACCGTATCCAAGAGAATGGGGATTGATGCCTGATGTCCGACAAACCGAAGATCAAGATCGAAGGTAAGAAGTACAGCTCCGCGAACCGCGTCAGGGCCGACAGGACCGACGAGCTCTACAAGCACATCCCCGAGGGGGAGACCCTGATGAAGATCGAGAACCTCCGTGTGGTGTACCGCACGGACGATTCCGAGACCGTCGCCGTGGACGATTTCACATTGGATGTGAAGAAAGGTGAGCTCATCTCCATCATCGGACCGTCCGGATGCGGAAAGACCACCATCCTCCGTTCCATCGCGGGACTGCTCCAGCCCACCAGCGGAAGGATCACCATAGACGGGAAGGAATGTACCACTGCGGGATCCGACAGGGGTATGGTGTTCCAGGACTTCGCTCTCTTCCCGTGGAGGACCGTCCTCCAGAACGTGGAGTTCGGTATGGAAGTGGCAGGTGTTCCCAAGGAGGAGCGCGAAGAGAGGGCGATGAAGTACATCCGTGCGGTAGGATTGGAGAAGTTCGCCAATTCCCGCATACACGAACTCTCCGGAGGGATGAAGCAGCGTGTCGGTATCGCCCGTGCGTTGGTCATGCATCCCGCGGTCATCCTGATGGACGAGCCGTTCGGTGCGTTGGACGCGCAGACCAGGAACATCATGCAGGAGCAGCTCACCAAGATCATCACCCACAGCGAGAGGACCATCATCTTCATCACGCACTCCGTTGATGAGGCGCTGTTCCTCTCGGACAGGGTGGTCATGCTCTCCAAGCGTCCGTCTACCATCAAGGAGATCATCGATGTGGATTGGCCCCGTCCCAGGGACAGGGCCTCGCCGGAGTTCACCGCTCTGCGCAAGAGGATCCTGACCGAACTCGAGAAGGAGAACGTCATGGACAGCTGATCCGGGAACGTTCCCGGACGGCCCTCCTGTACGTCCCACACAGTTTAACTATGAGCCGATAGATATGGCGGGTATGCATATCCATGTGTTGGGCGGATTTCTCGGAAGCGGGAAGACCACGTTGCTCATGAGGATCGCCAACCACTACATCCGTTCCGGAAAGAAGGTGGCGGTGCTCGTCAACGAGATGGGCGATATAGGCGTGGACGGTGCCACGCTGAAGGCCGAGGGTTACAACACCGTCGAACTCCCGGACGGATGCGTGTGCTGTTCGCTCTCCGCGGAGCTGCAGATCGCGGTCCGCAACGTGAGGCGGGATCTCCAGCCGGAGATCATGCTCATCGAGCCCACCGGGCTGGCGATCCCGGAGAAGATCATCGGGGCCATCTCAGGGATACCGGATTTCGGGGATTACACGTCCGACATCATCGGAGTCGTGGATCCCGTAAGGTTCAGACTGTTCGTCTCCAAGAAGGAGAGGTTCATGGCGGAACAGCTGGACGGTTCCGGTGTCGTATTGATGAACAAGGCGGATGTCGCATCCCCGGAGGACCAGGCATTCGCCGAATCCTGGATCAGGGAACGCGGTATCTGCGGGAAGATCTACAAGGTGTCCGCACTCACGGGCGAAGGCATGGATGTTGTGCTCAGCGAGGTCTGTTTATGAGCGAGTTCAATTCAGCAGAGGAGGCCGGAGGGATCGCGGTCGGCATCAACGGGGAGATCAACGGATTCAACGCGGATGTCGAGGCGAGACTGGCCAACGCACTCACGGATGTCGGAAGATGGGTTGAGAGGGAGGCCGGTGCACTCATGGGTCACATAAAGATGGCCGTGACCTCCGACGATTCCACGGTGACCATGAACCTCACGGATCTGAGGGAAGGGGTCATGTTCCACGGTAAGGTGAGGCCGTGCAGACGTGCCGATTTCTCATTCATGGCGGCCGTCCTGGATGTGGAGGAGGACCGTCTGAGGCACACCGTCATCCATGCGTTGGAGGATTCCGGCGTCAACATGGTATTGGAGGGCGGGGTCACGCCTCATCACCACCATCACGACGGCGAATGCAGCTGCGGTCATCATCACGACCATCACGATCATGACCACCATCATGACGGTGAATGCAGCTGCGGCGACCACCACGATCATGATCACGACTGCGGTTGCGGTCACAAACACGATTGATAAGGATCCCTGCGCGGTCAGCGGTAGTGTCTCTTCACCGTTCCGCGCAGGATCTCAAGATTCTCCTCATTGTTGGCGGCGACCACCATGTCCCTGCCTCTGAGATCTGCATCGCCGTCCATCCCTGCGATGCATCCGCCGGCTTCCCTTATGATTATGGTCGCGGCGGCATGATCCCACGGGTACAGGATGGGTTCGAACAACATCTCGACACATCCCTCGGCGATCTTGCACAGCTCGTACGCCGCGGCACCGGTCCTCCTGATGTCCTCGCATCTTCCGTACACATCCTCCGATACGGCGAACGCTTTGCGGGATCCGCTCTTGTCGTATGCGCCCCATGAAAGACAGATTATCGAGTTCTCGAATGCTCTGTCGGATACGTGTATGGGCATCCCGTTGAGTGTGGATCCCTTTCCTTCCTCGGCACAGAACAGTTCGTCGGTGTACGGGTTGAACACGACGCCCAGCACAGGTGTCCCGTCGCGGACCAATGCTATGGACGTGACGCTCACCGGGATATGCCTGATGAAATTGGTGGTCCCGTCGATGGGATCCACGATCCAACAGAATTCGGAGTCGGAATCGGGATAATCGCTCTCCTCTCCGATGAATGCCGATCCCGGGAGGATGTCGAGAAGTCTGCCTCTGAGGAATTCCTGAACGGCCACATCCATGTCGGTGACGTGGTTGTCCTTGGAACCCTTGTCCTTGATGCTGAGATCCTTGCTGTCCCTCATCATCCTTCCTGCTTCCCTTGCGGCTTCGATAACTCTGTTCAGAACCGTCACGTGATCGCTCCCGTATCGTAAGATCGGATGTACCGATACGGATATCTTTGATTGAAATGAGCTATTTAACGGATTTGACATGGTGTCGGCAGCGAACGTTCGTTCGTAGGTCGCTTATATGTGCGACTCTCACGACGATCATCCGGTCGTGTATCTCTCCTGATGATGCATGGTCGATATTATTACAAAAACTTTGAAAAAAATCGACCTGTATATGGGCCCATAGCCAGACTACATGTGGGAACCGCATCAGATCATCCATTCCGGGTGCGAATCGGATCGTCGGAACGGTGAACTCGCAATCCGATTCCAAATGGAACGGGTCGCGGCCGGCAGGATGCATACACGGGTATGGTCGCATCATGATGATACAAATCCCCTGTATGAGGGATTTACATCGTATATTTGTGATAAAATAACAGATCCGATGGTTGAATCCTGAAATCACGGATCTATGTCATAGATGTCCACATCAATAGGGTGGAGGGCCGTCAAGAATCGATATGTATGGTGCGGGGGTTGGGATTTGAACCCAAGAACCACTAAGGACAGGATCCTAAGTCCTGCGCCGTTGGCCAAGCTTGACTACCCCTGCGATACGTTGCCTAACAACGGTTCCATAGTTATTGATATCGGTCATCCTTCCGGGGGACGGTTCAGAGCGGCACGGATGTGAAGGACATACCGTCGGTGACCTTCACGGTCTCTCCGGGAAGGTATCCTCTGCCGCTGCCGTCGTACCACATCAGCATCCCGTCCTCTGGGAGCGTGACGGTATCCTCGATATGTTCCTCCCCGTCCACCGTGCATACCGTCCTGTCGGATATCCACACCGCGGTCAGCGACATGTCGCCGTCGGCGATCATCACGTCGCTCTCGACGAAGACTGCACCGTCGTACAGCCAGCCGGAGAACGTGTATCCCTCTCTGATCTCTGTACATCCGGGTACCGATACCGTTCCGCCGTCGGAACGGATGCTCCCGACGGTACGGCCTTCGGAGACCAGTCCGATGACGTATCCCGTTTCATCCCACACTGGTACTGCGGTGACGTCCGCGGACGGCATGACGTACGATCCGTCGATGGGTATCGTCACACCGCCGTCCGTCGCTAATTCTTTCAGGATGCGTCCGTTCACCTCCTTCGGGATCCTCACGTTCTCTCCGGGGGAGACGATCGCAGATACGTCCGTGCCCGATATGGAGAACACGTACTCGTCCTTCACGCATACGGATATGTCGGGGGACACGGACGACGATACGTGTTCCACCGCGTACGGGTCGGTGCAGGTCGCTATATAGAATATGATATATGTGCCGGGGAAGCAGGTGACGCAGTGCGGCAGGACGAGGTCCCGTTCCCTCCCTATGCATGACGATGTCCCTCCGTCCCTGAGGAACCATTCGTATGTCACCGTACCGTCGGTCACGCCGGTGCACGGATAGGATAGGGTCGTTTCGGAGAACCTCCCGACCTCCACCGTGTCCGGGACCTCGGGTACGACCGGGGTCTCCGCGGCGGCACGTATCCATACCGCCCTGAGACACATCCCGTCCTCCGCGGTACATGTCATCCCGGGTGTGTGACGTTCCCCGGAACCGTCCTCCCAGGCATCCAATATGAACGTCCCTTCGGATCCGGGCGGGTCGATGCCCATCTCCTTCACCGTCGGTACGGCGAAATCGGTGCCGGACATGCGGTAGATCGTACGGATTGGATCCTTGCCGTTGTTCGGATCGACCGTTATAGCCGATGTCTCCCCGATACCTGCGAACACCGGGTAGTAATCGGTGTCGTGTTCCGCAGGCGGTATGACGATCGCAGAGGACGATCCGCGGACGGTGTTCCATCCGATGAAGCGTTCCCCTTCGGGAGGTACCGGTTCCTTTCCGGTGAAGTAGGGTGTCTCGCGGTACATCCATTCGGATGATACGCACACCTCCCCGTCGGAATCGTGGAACGTGACCGTGACGGGCTGATCGGATGACATGGCATCCTGCGACATAAGATAGGGTATCGCCGACAGCACCATCACGATGAAGATGGCCAGCGGTACCGACGACCGTCCTCCCATATGGTGTACGGCAACGTCATGTCGGGTTATAAGTCATTCCCACTTGCGGTAGAGCTCATGCTCTATCGAGAGCTGGTCCAGGCATCTGCCGACCACGAAATCGATGATGTCGTCCACCGTCTGAGGTTTGGAATAGTATCCGGGGTTGGCGTCCAGGATGCACACCCCGCATCTGGCGAGCCTCAGCTCGTTCTCCAGGAGTATGGCGCTCTTGGGGGTCTCCCTGACCACGAGCACGAGTTTCCTGGATTCCTTGATGGCGACCGCGGCCGCACGGGTTATCAACGTATCCGCAAGTCCGTTGGAGATCTTCCCGAGGGACGATGCGCTGCACGGTGCCACTATCATGGCATCGAAGTGATAGCTTCCCGATGAGATGGATGCGAACAGGTCATCATCGTCATAGACGACGTCGGCGAGGGCCTTCACGTCATCGACCGACATCCCGGTCTCGTGGGGGATGATCCTCTCGGCCATCTTGGATATCACCAATATCTTCTCTCCCGGAAGGTTCCTGAGAAGGCGTATCCCATACATGCAGCCGGATGCACCGGTGATCGCGACGACGTATCTCACGTCTGCCGTATGTTCGGGCATGTTCATATCGTTGGCGGTCCGGGAATGGATCGTTTGGTCCCTTTCCGGGGCATCCGTCAAAGGGATTAAATATTGATTATCACATGGACCATTCACGGATTAGTCAGAGCGATGCATCGCATCCTTCTGCCCGTGGCGGACATTACGTCTGCAGGCCGTACGGGGGTCGTTGACCGAACGTGCGGGAGCCGCTTTTTGGATTACTGCTAGTTAGCAATGCTTATATACATCATGTTGCATACAAGCCCTCATTAACGTCCGTATGCCCACCGTGACTGACGGACGTTGAAAGAGGTATGAAAAATGGTAACCGTCTATGACGTTCCTGCAGAGAAGCTCATCCTCAAGGTCGCAGAGAAGCTCAAGAGCTGCGATGCGATCGAGGCGCCCGCATGGGCAGAGTTCGTTAAGACCGGCAGGCACACTGAGAAGGCTCCCGCACAGGATGACTGGTGGTACACCAGGTCCGCAGCAATCCTGAGGAAGCTCTACGTAAAGGGTCCCATGGGATCCTCCAGGCTCGCAGCCGAGTACGGCGGATACGCCGACAAGGGTTCGATGCCTAACAGGGCCATCAAGGGAAGCCGTAACATCGCAAGGAAGTGCATGATGCAGCTCGAGAAAGCTGGATATCTTGTCTCCGTCGAGAAGAAGGGCCGCGGAATCAGCCCCAGCGGAATGTCCCTCCTGGACAACACCGCCAAAGAGGTTTACGACGAGATGAAGGCCTGAAGAGGTGTTGAGCATGGAAGACCCTGAATTGGAAGCAATTAGACAGAGAAGGATGGCAGAGATGCAGAACAGCCAGCAGCAGGCGATCGCCCAGCAGCAGGCTGCGGAGCAGAGGCGCCAGCAGATGGAGATCCAGAAGCAGATGGTCCTGAGGCAGATCCTCTCG
>JBJEZZ010000067.1:0-36019 GCA_051887655.1 Candidatus Methanomethylophilaceae archaeon
CCATATCTATCGCACACATGGTCTGATACATGCGTATGTTACGCTGATCCGAGACCATGGGTTGACGCGGTACCATATACTCTCATATGACCAATTGATATAAGAGAATAAGCAGACCGGAAGGGGATCGGGGCCGCCGCGACATCCCCGATGCATCCGTCCCGCGGATGCGGCACCGACGATACGTCCGACCGCACCATCCATACCATACCGGGACGTCCGATACGGCCGTCGGCATCGGACCGCGGAAGAAGGAGTCCAACGGACCCCGGGATACGGCATGCCAACCCAATATGGTTAAATACGAGTTCCGAGTAAGGGGATTCAGGCATCTGTGATCTAGTTGGTTAGGATTCAAGCCTTCCAAGCTTGTTGCCCGGGTTCGAATCCCGGCGGATGCACTTTCCACTTTCTATCCAGCACCGAAAATGGTGCATCCTCCCCGATTCACCACTTTTCTTTTTCCTCACCGTATGTTCCGTATTCTCTTAAGATATCATCGTGAACAATTATGTGGAATTATTATGAATCTGTATGAAGCAGGGATTCACACTTTTTACTGAAGGATCTCATAGTTCTCAATCTATTAACATCCATTATAACGAATATAACATATGTTAGGTCAATTACCAACATCATTGGGGGACGTTCCTCCTCATTTAATTCTGACAGAAAATGGATTGCGATCCTGTCTATCGCGGTTCTGTTGGCTGTTTGTTTCTCACCGCCCAATCCAAGTATACCCCGTCATCGAGGATGTACTCTACCGGCGTGAATCTCTCCGAATGTTTTCCCACATATTCCACGACCGCGATACGGTTCTCCCTCGGAGCCCAGGGATTTTCCAATACCTTGATCACAGACACCTAATTCGTCCCGATGTCGTTGTTGCGTGGCATCCTCTGATTGAGATATCCTTCGGTGATCCCCTTCTTGGATGCTCCCAACATGGAGTGCATGTCGATCCATCCGGGTATATGGGATTCACACTGAAGTGTGCCGTTGGGAAGTTGCCTGCGCCCATACCCTTCGGATATCTGGTTGGTACCAGATGGTATTCTTTCGTGTTCCCCGATCCGCGGTCATTAGCCACACCCATAGGATGTCCGGGACCGTCCACTCCACAGTGGTACGGAGCGTTTTCCGCACCCTAGAGACCGTCGTACGTGTGGAGGAACGCTCCGCATTCATCACACCTCTATCTCATACCGTCCGCGGTCCTCTGTATCGACGACATCCCTGTAAGATGCTCCGTCGCGTATCGTTGTACCTCGCAATTCTGGTTAATACCTGAACATGCATCCTCCATCCATGAGATGGTTCGAAGTCGATGTCCGCCTGTACACGGAGTGTTCCCTTTCGTCGTTCAGACCGATTAGATACGACACCTTGGAAGAGGCCGTCGCCAAAGCGGAGGAGTACAAAGCGAGGTGGAGCGACAACTGCATGGTCGACCTCATGGAATTCAGCGACGACGGATCCGAACCCGTTCCGTACTACAAGGACAGTGACGGCACCTGGAAGAAATCCAGATTCGTATCCTCTTTCCGCATCTGATCGTACAACGGATGTCAACATATTTTTTACCCAGCATCTTCCTCCTGATTACGGCGGTAACATCGCGATCAAGCAGGTCACGTACGAGAACATAGATCCGAGGATTCGCAGGACCATAATGACGGGATTGGCATTCGCGATGCTGATCGCGTGTTTCGACAGTACTATAGTCGGTACCTGCGGACCCGTCATCGCCGCCGATATCAACGGGTTGGGATCTTACAGCTGGATGATCGCGGCGTACATGCTGTGCGAGACCCTGATGATCCCCATAGCCGGGAAGCTCTCGGACCTCTTCGGGAGGAAACCGCTGTTCCTGATGGGTCTGGGTCTGTTCACCTCCGGTTCGGTCGCCGCAGGACTCTCCACGGACATGAACATGCTCATCGTATGCCGTGCGATACAGGGTATCGGCGGAGGGACGCTCGTCCCTGTCACCACCGCCACCGTCGCCGACCTGTACCCTCCGGAGGAAAGGGGGAAGATGCAGGGTATCATGAGCGCCGTGTTCAGCATCGGGAGCGGGATAGGTCCCATACTCGGAGGATACATCACCGAATTCATCGGCTGGCGCTGGGTGTTCTACATCAACGTACCTCTCGCCGCCATAGCGTTCACGCTCACCATCTGGAAGTTCCCCACGCCGATCACATCGTCCAAACCGAGCATAGATTACATCGGCATCTCGATACTCACAGCATTCCTGTTGGACGTCATGCTGCTCATCGAAGGGATCGGTACCAAATTCGGATGGCTGAGCGTCCAGTCCGTAGCGATGTCGGTCGCTGCGATCGTCCTTCTGACCGCATTCATCGCCAGGGAGAAGAGGGCGGCCGAACCAGTCATCGCTCCGCACCTGATACACAACAGGACCGTCGTCCTGTCGTCGGTGTTCGCGTTCCTGTTCGGCATCGCGATGATGGGGGCGTTGGTCTACACCTCCATGTTCGCGGTCAACGTACTGGGCCTCACCACCCTGGAATCCGGGACGTATCTCATTGCGATGGTACTCGGGATGATGATCACAGCGGTCATGAGCGGAAGGACCGTCAACAGGACCGGATACAGATTATGGCTGATCCTCGGACCCGTCACGACTGCGGCGGGACTGTTCCTGCTGTCCGGCATGACGATAGGTACGGATCTGCGTTACTGTGCGGCGAGTCTCTTCGTCTTCGGTCTCGGGCTCGGATGCATGATGTCCGTGATAACCACCGCCATCCAGAACAGTTCCGTCGAATCGGAGATCGGTATGACCACATCCACAGTGAACGTCATGAAGGCCATAGGTTACACGATCGGTACGGCGGTGTTCACCTTCATAATCAACAACAGACTGTCGGCGGAGCTCATGGAGAGACTTCCAGGGGACGTCTACGACAGCGTACCGCACAACACCGAGATCATCAGCTGGCTGCCGTCGCTGTCCCCGGAGGATGCGTACAACGCACTCCTGTCGTTCGCGAACAGCGTGGACTTCTCCTTTGTCTGCGCGGACGCGCTGATGCTCCTGCTCGTGGCGATCGGTGTGGTCTTCAAAGCGGAGACTCCCGAAAAAGAGGATTGATTGTTTATAAACAATAGTTAAACATTTTTATCCTCCTAAATAATAGTTCGGAATCGATGGAACTCTCGAAAGACCTTTTCACCAGGTTCAACAATATCTCCCGGAAATCATCCAGACTTATCGTTGAACTCGTGAATAGGAGGATGGGGGACAGAAACCTCAGGAGATACCATATCGCCGTGATCTCGGTCATAGGTTCCGAGCCGGGGATCTCTCAGAAGGCGGTCATAGACCGCACGTTGTACAACAAGGCAAGGGTCTCCATCATCACCGCCGAATTGATCGAGATGGGCTACGTCGTGAACTCGTCGTCCTCCAAGATATCGTCCCTCGCCCTGACCCGCAAGGGCAAGGAGGTGTTCGAGGAATGCAGGGAACTGTTCGTCGAACACAACATGATGATGCTGAAGGGCGTGGGCGAAGCGGAAGTGTGTTTCCTCGTAGAGATACTGTCGAAGATCGACAATAACCTGGAATCGATGAACACCTTCGAACATTAGGAACGATGGTATTTCAACCTCCGGTGTCAATAACGATATAACTATCTAATCCGATTGTGCGTCAGTACAATCGTATTGTACGATGGGAGAGATCTAATGACAGAAGAAGAGACCACAGTTGTACAGACAGAGGAGAAGAAGTCCAACAGGACGAAGAAGCAGTACGTTCTGCCTCACGAGCGCGGATGGCAGGTCAAGCTCGAGGGATCGTCCAAGGCCACCAAGGTGTTCAAGACCAAAGCCGAGGCTGAGGAGTACGCCAAACAGCTCGCCAAGAACCAGAACACCACCGTCATGCGTCAGAAGAAGGACGGTACGTTCCAGAAGAAAAAGTGAGAGAGCAGAGCGCGAATGATGGGATGGTGAGAGAAACTCTGCCCTCAGAGTGCCGTGTGGGGATTTCTTCCCGGCCTCTGATTCATCATCCCTATCAATGCATATAAAGTTCAAAGCGGGGGGTGGCCGAATCAATCCGAATCGATTCGCCCCCGCCAAACCCCATCCTTTCAATCCTTTACCTTATGCCTGATCTTGACCGCGATGCCGCGTTTGAGCTCGGTCATCTCCCTGCCGGACATGACGGCCACACCGACCGCCGCGACCTTGCCGTTCTTCATGACGACGGCCTCGTCGCCTATGCGGATGTTCGGGTCCGCGTCGATGACACCGACTGCGAAGAGGTTGCCCTTGAGTTCGAAGTCCGTCATGTTGACGATGTTATGACCGCATCCGGCGACGATCCTCGCACCGTCCGCGGTGAGGGAGAACGCTCCCCTCTCCTCCGACATCATCGCCAGCTGTACCTTGTTCCTCTGGATCTTCCAATACGGGAACCTGCCGGTACCGAAGGTGTCGGCATCCATGATCGCATCGGCAACATCGTTCCCGAACTGGAATCCCAGCACGGAACGTATGGTCTCCTTCCTGTCCTCGGCGTAATCGCCGACCTTCATGTCCGCCGTGGCCTCTCTGAGCGCGGTCTCGAGGTTCGACAGGGACATGGGGGAGACGGAATCCCCGACCACGGTCTCCACGATGTCGTCGCGGAGACCCGCGATGAGTTCCGTGTCCTCTCCCAGATGGGAGATCACCTTGTCGTAGCCCTGCTCCAGGAGGTGTGCGAGCATCTCCCTGATGAACTGCCTCTCCTGACATTTCCATTCGCCGGTGACCGGTATGTCGTAGGAGTTCGCGGGATAGAAACAATCCAGCTCGCGCGGGACGAGTCCGAGCGGGGATGTGACGATCACCTCGTGGACAACCGTATCGAAGTTGGATGCATGGATCGCGAAGGAGAACCTCTTGTGGGTCTTCGATGTGTGATAAGGCTTCTTTGCAGAACAGGGGAGGAGAAGGAGCACCCTCTTGTGCGCCGGTTTCCTGTACCTCTCCATGAACATGTTCCTGTATCTCAGCACGTCGGGCCTCCTCAGGGACTGCGTCGTGTTGCACGAGAATCTGGATCCGGCGGTATCGACGGTCTCCTCCTGATAATCGTATCCTGCCCTGTCGAATACCCTGAGTGCGGCCACGGACGACGGCGAAGCGGAGGAACGCTGATCGACGAGCTCCCTGAGACGTCCGCCCCTGATGAAATCCGCGGTCTTCGAACACTCCCTGCGGAGGTCGTCGAGGTTCTCCTCGGTGACGTCCCCGCCGGACTGGATCAGACCTTCGGGGATGGTGCGCGTCCCGCGCACACCGAACGTCCTGCAGAGCACATCGTCGAAGACATCAACACCCATATATGCCAGCAGTGCGAGCGTGGACGGTTCCGCGATCCCCAGGAATCCGAGGATGACGTTGTATCCGACCCTTCCGCGAAGCTCTATGACCGCATCCACGAGCGCCCTCGGGTTGTTCCTGAGGTCGTATGCGTTCGACAGGAACACCATCTCGACACCCTCCGGCAGCGTGAGGTCCGCGGGGATCGGCAGCCTGACGGACACCGCCTTGGGGCCGCACATCATCACGCTCCCCGGACCCGCACCGAACGGGGTGCTGACCACCGTGTCTGGGTCCAGAGGATACCTCTCCCCGCCGAGTACAAGATTCCTGCGTCCTCCCTCGACCAACACGTACATCGGATCGTCGCATGTGGACGTCACGGTGCGGATGACCGCGGGGGTGGGGATCGAGACGTCCCCGTCCTTGTATTCGCATACCCTGCCTCTGAAGGAGCGGTAGTTCACGTCGAGCATACGACTGCAATCGCGTGCGTGTATTATACCTTGGCGCCGGAAGGGTCCGACACATCGGTGTCTCTGGGCCTGCGACGGCCATCCGGAATGGTGTCGTCCCGATCGTACACATCCGGATGCCGCGGGACGGACGGCTCGATCGTGCCGGTCCAACAGCGTTCCGTCGGCACATCATATGACCCAGATACGAATATCATTGATTCGGGAGTCGCATGACACCCGATAAATCGATCTGGCTCTTTTTTCCGCCTCGCGCCCACGCAATAAGGTTAAAAGTCGGGTACGTGATAAGCCCATCATGGACTACAGGGAATTCTACGACAAGGACCTGGTATCGATCAGGGATCTCTCCAGAGAACAGATCGAGACGATCCTCGAACTTTCCGAAAAAATGATCCCGTTCGCCAAGGGGGAGAAGAGATCCAAGACCCTTGACGGAAGGATCGTTGGAAACCTATTCTTCGAGCCTTCGACTAGGACCAGACTCTCCTTCGAGAGCGCAGCGCACAGACTCGGTGCGGATGTCATAGACGTGTCCCAGATGTCCATGACATCGATAGCCAAGGGTGAGACGCTCGCGGACACCATCAGGATGGTGGATGCGTACTGCGACGCGATCGTCCTCAGACACCCCTACGAGGGAGCGGCGAGACTCGCCGCGAACGTGTCCGAGAACCCCGTCATCAATGCGGGCGACGGCGCCGGATCCCACCCTACACAGACACTCCTGGACCTCTTCACCATGAAGAGGGCGAAGGGTTCGATCGACGGACTGAACATCGCGATGGTCGGTGACCTGAAGTACGGAAGGACGGTGCACTCCCTCGTGGATGCGCTCACGATGTTCGGTGCGAAGCTGACGTTCGTGGCCCCCGAGTCGCTCCAGATGCCCCCGGACATCATCAAACACCTCAAATCCAAGGGATGCACCCCCAAACAGACCGCGTGTCTCGAGGATGTCATCCAGGAAGCGGATGTCCTCTACGTCACGAGGATCCAGAAGGAGAGGTTCCCCGACCCCGCGGAATACAATAAGGTGGCGGGAACATACAGGATAGACAACGCGATGCTCAGGGAGGCCAAGAAGGATGCCATCGTCATGCACCCCCTCCCCAGGATCGACGAGATCGCACCCGAGGTGGACAACACGGAACACGCAAAATACTTCGAACAGGCATTCAACGGAATCCCGGTGAGGATGGCACTCCTCTGCTCGATCCTCGGAGGTGAGCTGTGATGGATGACTTCGCGATCGCACCCATCAGGAACGGTACCGTCATCGACCACATCACGGCCGGTCAGGCACTCAACGTGCTCAAGATCCTGAACGTCAACGAGAACACCATCAACTCCACGATCAGCGTCGGCATGCGTGTCCGCTCCGCCAAGAACGACGGATTCAAGGACATCATCAAGATCGAGGACAGGGAGCTCGACAAGACCACCCTGGACAAGATCGCTCTCATCTCGCCCAACGCGACGATCTCCATCATCCGCGACTTCGTGGTATCCGAGAAGCACAACGTCAAGATCGAGGACCACGTCTGCGGGATCGCCAAGTGCAGCAACCCGCACTGCATCACCAACATGGGCGAACCCATACAGACTGAGTTCGTGGTCATCTCCAGGGACCCCGTGTCCCTCAGATGCGCATACTGCGACAGGACCCTCGTGAACATCTCCGATAACCTGCTCTGAGACATGAAGCTGATCGCGATAACCGGCATGCCCGGTGCAGGCAAGGAGGAGTTCCTCAACGTGGCCAGGGCCCGCGGCATCCCCTTCATCAGGATGGGGGACCTCGTCCGCGAGATGTACCCGCTCAGGGGACCCGAGGACAGGGACCTCACGCTGGGTCAGTTCGCCACCGCCGAGAGGGAGAGGCACGGATACAACATCTGGGCCAAGAGGGCGCTCGAGCGCATGGACGGCGACATCTACCTCATAGACGGATGCAGGAGCCTCGACGAGATCGAGGCGTACCGCGGTCTGACGGATGACGTGAACGTGATCGCCATACACACGTCGCCATCCGTCAGGTACGAGAGACTCGTCAGGAGGGGGAGGGACGACGCCCCCAAGGACCTGGACGAGTTCCACGCCAGGGACGACAGGGAGATGGGATGGGGACTGGCGAAGGCCATCGCCCTGTCCGACCACCTCATCGTCAACGAGGGCACTCTCGACGAGTTCCGTGCCGAGGCGGATGCGTTCCTTGACAGGATGCAATCATGAGATTCCAAATCACAAGGCTCTGCGGAGGGAAGGCGCTGATGTGCGCACCCCGTGACGTCATGTCGCTGGATATGTCCAAAGCAGAGAAGGTCATGTCCGCCAGAGGGGAGATCGTCTCCTCCGGCGACATGATGCTGGTATCCAAATGGAATGAGATGGAGGTCACCGTATACCTCCAGGGGAAGGTCATGTTCTTCCCGCTCTCCGACAAGGATCTGGCCGTGAGATACGCCACGGAGATACTGGAGGAGATCGCACATGCCGACGATTGAAGGCGTGCTGGTATCCCTGGTACTCTCGGTCGTACTGGCACTCATAACGTACAAGGCAGGGCTGCTTACGCTCGGCGGATCCGTATCCTCCGCCGCGATAGCCGTGGCCATCGGCGTCTTGGGTTCCGTATACTGGCTCTTGCTGCTGGTGGTGTTCGCGGTGCTGGGTTTCGCCGCCACCAGGGCCGGGTTCAGCAAGAAGAGGAGGATGGGCGTGCAGGAAGGGGAGCACGGCGAGAGGAACTTCAAGAACATATTGGGGGTGGCGATACCTCCGCTGATATTCGCCGTCCTGAACACCGCATTCCCGGGGAACACCGACACGCTGGCACTTGCATTCATAGCTACGGTATGCGTGGCGGCGTCCGATACGGCGGCGAGCGAGCTGGGCGTCAGGGATCCCAACGTCTGGCTCATAACGACGTTCAAGAGGGTCCCCCAAGGGACGGACGGCGGCGTGTCCGTGAAGGGTACCGTCATATCCGTGATCGCGTCGTTCGCCGTCGCGGTCATCGGATGCGCATTGGTGTTCCACTGTCTCGATGTGTCACTGCTCATCCCCGCGGTGTGCGGGGTGATCGGCTGCATAGCGGACAGCTACATAGGCGCGACCATCGAGACCCGGGGCTGGATTAGCAAATACGGCAACAACTGCTCCACCGAAATCCTCGGCGGCACGATCGCGGTCGCGATCTGTATGATATGATCACACGGTATTGAGCGAATCATGCAGCAGCACGGTGTGCTTGCCGATCTTCTCGTCGAATATCAGTTCCGCATCCACATTGAAGACGACCCTCATGTTGTCCGGTGTGAGGACCTCCTGCGGAGTCCCGATGGCATACACCTTGTGGTCGTGCAGCATGATGATCCTGTCGCAGTATCTGGCGACCATACCCAGATCGTGCGAGACAATCACCACGGTGAGGCCCTGTTCCCTGGAGAGCCTGTACACGAGATTGAGGGCGTCGAACTGCATGCTGATGTCCAGATGCAGGGTGGGTTCGTCCATCAGGATGATCCTCGGCGTCTGCGCTATGGCCCTGGCTATTATCACGCGCTGCCTCTCGCCGCCGCTCATGGTGTTTATGTGGCGGTCGGCGAACTTCATGACGCCGGTACGCTCCATGGCCGAATCGATGATCTCCCTGTCCTCATGGGACTCCCCGCCCATCATGCTCTGGAAGGGCATCCTGCCCATGGATACGATGTCACGGACGGTGAACGAGAAGTTGATCTCGTTGGTCTGGGGGACCACGGCGATCTCCTTGGCGACATCCTTCTTCTGAACGTCCTTCATATCGATGTCGTTCAGGAGTACGCATCCTCCCTTGGGGGACAGGTTCTTGTTCAGATTGCGAAGGAGGGTGGTCTTTCCGCACCCGTTGGGACCCAATATGCCCAACACCTCCCCCTCCTTTATCCTGAGGTCCACACCGTCCAGGACGATGTGTTTGTCGTAGAGGTACTTCAGATCGCGCACTTCCAGGGACGTCAATTCCAACCCACCTCCTTCTTCCTGCGGAGGAGCAGGTAGATGAACAGCGGAGCACCGATCAACGCGGTCACCACTCCGATCGGAAGCGTTCCGTAATAAGGCGCGACTATGTGTGAGAGGAAGTCACAGATCAGTATGAACGATGATCCCGCGAACATGCTCAAAGGCATGATGACACGGTTGTCGGGGCCGAGGAGTATCCTGAGTATGTGCGGTATGACGAGGCCTATGAATCCGATGACACCGGTGAAGGACACCGCCGCTGCTACGATCACCGTGGAGAGGATCAGAACGAACAGCCTGGTCTTCTTCACGTCTATCCCGAGATCCATCGCATGGAGGTCCCCGAGCATCATCGCATTGAGTCCCTTCGCCTGCGTCACGAGCAGCAGGCCGCACACGACGATTATGGGCGCAACGAAGAGGATCTCGGACCATTCCGCACTGGACAGACTTCCCATGGACCAGAACACGATCCCTTCCAGCTTGTCGCCCGCTATGAATGTGAGGAACGATACTATCGCAGAAAGCAAAGAGGACACCGCCACACCCGACAGGATGAGGGATTCCGTCCTCACCTGTCCCCCGACGCGGGACATCCCGTAGACGAGGATCATAGTGGCGAAACATGTGACGAATGCCAACACGGGAGTCACTATCGCCATGGGAATGAATGGTATCGTGAAGAGCATGGATACCGCGGCACCCACGGATGCTCCCGAGGACAGTCCCAGGATGTAGGGTGATGCGAGAGGGTTCCTGAACACCGCCTGCATCGCGCATCCCGCGACCGCAAGACCCATGCCCACGAATATGCCGATGCATACGCGGGGGGCGTTTATGTCGAGGATGATGATCCTCGAACCGAACGTACCGCCTCCGAGGAGAGTATCGATGACGGTGGATACGTCGTAACAGTCACGACCCGATATCCATGAAAGATCCATATACACGCAGATCAGGGTTATGATGCTCACCAGCACGATAACCGCCGCTATCTTACGTCCGTTCTTCACCGCCATATGCTCCCCCGGAAGACGATACCATGTTTAAAGGTGATTCACTTCCTCACGAAGAAGAAGGCCACGACACCGATCACGGCGACACCGAGGATACCTGCGATGGCGTAGACCACCGTGTTGTCCTCGGTTGCAGGAGGTGCGGCAGGTACCTCTCCCTCGAAATACTCGGGGTACATCGCGCATGCCATCGCCCATACTCCGTCCATACTGTCGCTGGAGAAGTTGTTCCAGAGGGGCTTCAGAGGGACCAGCAGGACATCGTTCCCGACCTGATTCCTGAGTTCGTCCATCTTGTCCGAGTTGGATGCGATCTGGTTATCGACGAATATCACGACATCGTCCCCATACTTCTCCACCAATGCAGTAAGGTTGGTGACATACGTCGCCATATCGATGCTGTTGTCAACGGTAACGGAGTTGCCGCCGGCCGCGATGATCATGGAATTCGCAAGGGAACCGGTGTTGCCCACGCACATGTTACCGGAAAGGAGGGTGACATAGAACGCCTCTCTCTTGACGAAATCGGCCTTGGTATCGAGGGTGTGACTGATGTAATCGACGACGTTCCTCATCTGTCTGACGAGGTCCGTATCCTCTCCGAACATCACCATGGACATCGTGGAGACGAAATCGATGATCTTGTCGTAATCGGTCGCGTTTTCCCAACAGAGGATGTTCTTGTATCCGTATTCGACCAACGTCTCCTTCAGTTTGGTCATGTTCGCAACGGTTCCGGTGAGGAATACGACATCCTTTTCTTTATCGAACAGTTTACCGTCCGTGATAGCCGCTATATCCGCGACCACATCGTCGATTCCGGTGGAATAAGTGGATCCGTTCGCTCTGATACTTCCGCTGTCGATCTTTTCCCTGAGGGGATCGAACAGCTTATCGGTGTCCGTTTTGGAATATTTGTCACAGACCACGATCTTGTCGAGGAGTCCCATATGGATGGCCGTGGCGGTGAATCCCTTTCCGAGCGTCACCATCTTCTCCGGAGGAACATCGAAAGTGAACGTGTTCCCCACTCCGTCGGTCACTGTCACAGATTCGGAGGCGGATGAATCATCCGCCATTGCCATGAAGAATGCAGATGACATCATCGTCATCGCAACGATGATGGCAACTACGGCGAAATTGTTCTTTGCCATGCATGCCAGATATAGTACGTAAATAAATACATTGTTACTAATTTTGATATTAGTAATACTAATTATTATCAAAGAGTTGATGAATATTACTAAAAATAAGAATGTAAGACATGTCTCCGACCGGTGCCGGATGCGGAACGTCCGCCGATTTCCGCCTGAAGACGGTGTGTGTCACCAACACATCTCCGACCGTCCACGGACCATGCCCATGATCGGTATTATTCCATCCTCTCCGTCCGATGAGGATTCGAGGAGGATCCCTGTCATTGGCGGCCGTTACATAATAGGTGATTATATTATAGGCCGTTCATCTTCCGATTAGGATAAACTATAAATAAGATAACAATATCTGGAGTTTTGGTCTGACGGCCATAGCGGCGGGGCAACACCCGGTCCCATTCCGAACCCGGCAGTAAAGTCCGCCCGCGTACTCGTCTGTACTGTATTGCGCAAGCGTACGGGAACATGAGCACGCTGTCAGCCACTTTTACAATCCAACTCAAAAGCCTTCAGGCTCGATGTCCGTCCGTCATTATCAATCTTGTGCTCCGGGGACTTTTCTGTTCTCTCGCGGATCGTCGCATGACCCTGCCCCATACCCCGTCATTGTTTTATTTTGAAATAAAATATTTTATCAAAATGGCCGTATTCGGGAAAGACTATTATAGTCTAGGACAATCAGCAACCATTCGCACGGACGTGCATCAAACGACTTCATATCCATGGGGATTTGAAAATGAAGAAAATCGTTGACGTAAACGAACTGCGTGTGACCGACATCCCGATCGTGGGAGGCAAGGGAGCGAACCTCGGTGAGCTCACCATGGCGGGTTTCCCCGTTCCCAACGCATTCGTACTCACCACTGCTGCCTACGACTACTTCCTTGAGAACAGCGACATCATGGACTTCATCAACAGCGAGATCAAGTCCATCGACAGGACCTCCGACCAGTCCCTCGCAGACGTGTCCGCACGCATCAGGGACAAGTTCGAGCAGATCGACATCCCTGCCGAATTCAAGAAGGAGATCGTGAAGAGCTACAACAAGCTCTTCCCCAAAGGAAAGGAAGGATTCGTTGCGGTGAGATCCTCCGCGACTGCAGAGGACCTTCCCGATGCATCGTTCGCCGGACAGCAGGAGACCTACCTCAACGTCCACGGAGAGGAGGATCTCTTCGATAAGATCATCAAGTGCTGGTCCTCGCTCTTCACCGCAAGGGCCATCGCATACCGCGAGAAGCAGGGTTACGCCCACGAGGACGTCAAGCTCGCCGTCGTCGTTCAGAAGATGGTCAACTCCGAGGTCTCCGGTATCATGTTCACCGTCGACCCCAACAGCGGTGCCAAGGAGATCGTCATCGAGGCCGGATACGGACTCGGAGAGGCAATCGTCGGAGGAGAGGTCACACCCGACACGTACAAGGTGGACAAGTCCTCCATGGAGATCAAGGCCAAGAGGATCTCCACCCAGAAATGGAAGTACACCAAGGGCAAGGACGGGAAGACCATCAAGGAGGACATCCCCGCCGAGATGGAGAAGCTCCAGAAGATCGACGACCTCCGCGTGAAGGAGATCGCCGAGATTGGACGCCAGATCGAGATCCACTACGAGAAGCCCATGGACATGGAGTGGTGCGTGGAGGACGACAAGGTGTACATCGTACAGGCCAGGCCCATCACCGCGGTCGGTGACATGGCCACCAACGAGACCGTGCAGACCGAGGCCGCCAGCGAGGACATCCTGACCACCGGTCTCGGAGCAAGCCCCGGACTCGCATCAGGAAAGGTCATCATCTACGACGAATCCATGAGCCTCGACGTGGTCAAGGACGGGGACGTCCTCGTCACCAGCATGACCATGCCCGACATGGTCCCCGCCATGAGCAGGGCCGCCGCCATCGTCACCGACGAGGGAGGTATGACCTGCCACGCCGCGATCATCTCCAGGGAGCTCGGTACCCCCTGTGTCGTCGGAACCGGCAACGCGACCTCGCTCCTCTCCGACGGTATGGTCATCACCGTCGACGGAACCTCCGGAACCGTCTACAAGGGCGACCTGAAGGGAAAGAGCTCCGCATCCGAGACCGCGACACCCGCCACCGTCATGGCGGAACCCGTACCCATCACCGGTACCGGCATCATGGTCAACATGAGCATGCCCAACAAGGCCGAGGAGATCGCACAGCTCCCCTGTGACGGAGTCGGACTCATGAGATCCGAGTTCCTCTTCACCAACTATGTCGGAGAGCACCCCCTGTCGGTCATCGCTGAGGGACGCTCCAACGAGCTCATCGACAAGCTTGCCGACGGTATCGCGAAGGTGTGCCGCGCGTTCTACCCCAGGAAGATCACGCTCAGGACCTCCGATTTCAAGACCAACGAGTACCGCGACATGCCCGGCGGTGCGGACTTCGAGCCCGTGGAATCCAACCCCATGATCGGATGGAGGGGCTGCTCCAGGTACGTCTCCCCCGACTACCGCGAGGCATTCCTCTGCGAGCTCAAGGCCATCAAGAAGGTCAGGGAGGAGATGGGAATGAAGAATCTCAACGTCATGCTCCCCTTCGTCAGGACCGTCGACGAGGCCAAGGAGATCGTCGGAATGATGGAGGACATGGGACTCAAGAGGAACAGGGACTTCAAGCTCTACTTCATGGCAGAGATCCCCGCCAACATCATCATGGCCGACGAGTTCGCCAAGTACTGCGACGGATTCTCCATCGGATCCAACGACCTGACGCAGCTTACCATGGGTGCGGACAGGGATTCCGATATCCTCGGACGCATGGGATACTTCGACGAGAGGAACGATGCGGTCAAGAGGAGCATCAGCCACCTGATCAAGGTCGCACACGAGAACGGAAAGACCGTCGGCATCTGCGGACAGGGACCGTCCGTCTACCCCGAGTTCACCGAGTTCCTGGTCAGGGAAGGAATAGACTATGTCTCCCTCAACCCCGACACCGTCGTGAAGACCAAGAAGCTCATCGCTTCCGTCGAGCAGAAGATCATCCTCGAGGATCTTCGCGCCATCAGGAACAAGCTCTGAAAAACCCCAAGGATGCCGGGGGGACACCCCCGGCCATCATCCTTTTCCGTTACGATACCTCCCGAACGGGAGATATCATGATCAATAGACCGACAGGTCGGACAGATCCGTGAGGTACACACCGTCCTTCTCCGCCGTACGGACCATCGCATCCGTGAATCCGACGGACGAGAACAGCGCATACGTGCGTCTTCCCAGGACCTTCACGTTCTTCGATCTGCGCACCAGGGTGTTGTATGCATCGATTCCCATGGGCCTTCCGCCGTACCTGCAGCTGCAGAACATCGTACTCATATGGTCCCCGGAACCGACGACTATGTCGATGCTCTCCGCGGAATCCGCTGCGGATGTCCTCCAGCTCCCGATCTCCAGAGGATGGATGTCGAACGATGCGGGATTGCATCCGATGAACTGCACGCAGATGTCCCTGAAGGTCTGAACCAGGAACGCACCGAGATCCTTCTGCACGACCTTGGCGTATAGGTCCTCGTCGCCTCTGAAGTCTATCAGCGACCTGTTGCCGTATATGAATCTCACCCAGAAACGGAGGGGATCGTCCGTGATGCGGTACATGCCCTTCCTCGAATTCGGTTCGTGGAAAGGGTTCTCCTTGGTCACGATACCTATGTCGATGAGACTCGCCAGATACGTGGAGCATGCGGATGCGGGACCTACGGCCGTGGACGACGTTATCTCCTTCATGGACGTGGGGCCGTCGCATATGGCGGACAGCAGCGATATGTAGGTCTCCGGGGTGCGCACCCTGTCGGTGAGCCTGCGGGGGACCTGCTCGTAAAGGGGACTGTCCGGCATGAGGAACAGACGGTCCACGTTCTCGCGTATGCTCCTGGACCCGTCGAACATCCTCAGCACGGAAGGGTATCCTCCCGTCACACCGTACAATGCGACGAGATCCTCCCCCCGATATCCGGGGAACGATTCGCATACCTCCGAGAACGTCAGACGGTCCAACTCTATCGATGTGTGCTTCATGCCGGATAGATCGAATCCGCCGGAACCCGCCAGTATCAGCATGATGTCATGCCTCGGGAATATATGGGTGAGATACGCGCGGACCATCTCCGATGACGAGCCCAGGGATGCCGCCAGGTCGTCATAGTTGTCGATGACAAATATCAGTCTGCCCTTCTCGGACATCTTGTATATGAACTCCAGAGCGGAATCCATGGAGTTGAATCTGACGAGATCGCGCACGTCGCGGTACAGGGACTTGGACACCGCGCGGGAGAGAGCGTTCAGATTCGCGGATGCGTCCGCCCTCATGGCGGAGAACATCACGGCCCTCTTGCCCGAACAGAACCTGCGCAGAAGGGCGGTCTTGCCGATCCCCGATTGTCCGGATACGGTGACCAATCCGAACCCCTCGGAACCGTAACACTTCTCCAGGACGGAAAGCTCGGGTTCCCTTCCGAAGAACGTGTCATTTTGGTAAATCATATTTTACTAAATGACGATTTACTTAATAACCTTTCCCGAAAGGGGACGCACATCGAAAACTACACAAAAAATGAAAAAAAATGGACCGGCGGACGCCGGCGGTATCAGACGGCGTCCCTGAGCCTCTTGTTGATGGCCTCCAACTCCTCATCGGGAAGGAGCATGGTGGTCATCTCTATGAACGGGTGCTTGGATCCCTCGATGATGTTCACATCGTTCAGGGAATGCAGACCCCACCTGTCCGCGGTCTTCTCGAGACCCAAGGACACGTTCATGTCGTTGGGTTCCAAAACGATCGCCCTGAAGGTCTTCGCACCGAGCTCCTTGGCGGCCATTGCCCTGTGGTGACCGTCGACGATGAGGTAACCGTTCTGCCTCTTGACCACGATCAACGGTTCGTTGAGTCCCCTCTTGAGTTCGTACTGCCTTCCGATCAGCTCGTCCCTGTAGACCTCCTTCTGCGTAGGCCTGGCGAGTTCGGTCGGCACGTCCTGGGTGGTCACCCTCAGACGGATACCGTTCTGCGTCTCGAGGAAGGTCTTCACGCTCATCACCTTGGAAGGACGGGACTTCTCGATCTGCGAACGTACTATATCGATGTTGGAGATGATACCCACAAGTTTCTTGTCACCGTCGACCACGGGCAGGTTCCGGATACCGTACCTGAACAGCACACGGATCGCATCGTCGATGACCATGTCCGGGTGGCAGCAGATGGTACCGCGCTTCATGACCTCGCGCATCTTGGCATCCTGCCTGTCATGGAACCTTAGAAGCTCCTTCGCGGTGACGAATCCGAGAAGATAACCGCGTTCCGTTATGGGGAATCCGTGAAAGTTGGAATCTATCATCTTGTCGGATACTTCCTTGACGGTCATCTGGGGACTGACGGAAACGACGTCCTTTACCATGTACTCTGCAACTGTCGGTGAGGCCATGTGACTCTCCGTACACCGAATCGGCCTGTATGTATAATTCAATTGTCTTTTTGTAATCATACGGGCGGTCTCAAAAAAGCGACTGGGTCGATTCCAAATTGATGCGAATAATTATATACTATATTGATATTGTCAGTTCTACTGCCCTGGTAGTGTAGTGGCCTATCATGAAGCCCTGTCGAGGCTTCGACACGGATTCGAATTCCGTCCAGGGCGCTCATCATTTTCATATCGTTTGATCGTTCCGAGATTATTCTGTCGATGCATCCTCCGAACAATCGTATCGGACGTACCGGGACGGATGCGGTACGTCATAGGGCAATGTTTTTTTAAGCGGTCATCATCGAGGAGACCATGCGTTCGATGCTCCGCAGCAAGATCCACAGAGCCACGGTCACCGAGACCAGAGTGGACTACGAGGGAAGCATAACCATCGATATCGACCTCATCGAGAGGGCAGGACTCTGGATCGGAGAGAAGGTCCTGATCGCCGATGTGGACAACGGGAACCGTCTCGAGACGTACGTCCTTCCGGGCGACAGGGGCAGCGGCATCATAGCATTGAACGGAGCGGCGGCGCATCTGTGCTCGCTCGGCGACAAGATCATAATCATGGGTTTCGAACTCACGGACGAGCCCATCGCCGCCAAGGTCATCCTCGTCGATGACGACAACAAGGTCAAGAGGGAGTTCGGCTACCGATGCTGACGATCTATTCTGACGGCGGATCGAGAGGCAATCCCGGACCCTGCGCATACGCCGTCGTCGTCACCGATGACGGCAAGGTGATCTTCGAGGATTCCAAGTTCCTCGGCATAGAGACCAACAACTATGCGGAGTACAGGGGACTCATAGCCGCCATCAGCAAGGCCATAGAGCTCGGTGCGAAGGAAGCGCATTTCGTCATGGATTCCGAACTGGTCATAAGACAGATAAACGGCGAATACAAGGTGAAATCGCCGAAGATGGCCGAACTTCATGCGAACGCGAGGAGTCTCGCGTCGCTGATAGAGAGAACGAGTTTCACGCACGTGAGACGCTCGAACGAGTTCGTCTCACGCGCGGATGCACTTCTGAACAGGACCCTGGACCTCAATTGCGGATCCTTGAGATGAGGTCCGCGACGGGAACGTTCTCCTGTTCCCCGGACACCATGTCCTTGAGGGTGACGCAGCCGGTCTCCATCTCCTTGGCACCCACGATCACCGCATATCTGGCACCTATGCCCGCGGCGTACTTCATGGCCTTCTGCATCTTCCTGCCCATGATGTCCAGATCGGTGGGTATGCCGGCGGCGCGCAGCATGGAGGCGATCTCGGAGCACTTCATCCTCATGTCCTCGGACACGGGGAGCACGTACGCATCCACGCCCTTGGGCTCGTAGGTCTGACCCTCCTTCTCCATGGCCAGGAGTATCCTGTCGAAACCGATCGCGAAACCGGTGGAGAACACCTCGCTACCTCCGAATATCTGGGACAGTGTGTACGAACCTCCTCCGCAGATCTGCTTCTCCGCACCGAGCGAGGGGGCCTCCGCCTC
Organism: Candidatus Methanomethylophilaceae archaeon; assembly: GCA_051887655.1. Lineage (GTDB taxonomy): Archaea > Thermoplasmatota > Thermoplasmata > Methanomassiliicoccales > Methanomethylophilaceae > SIG5. The sequence continues at coordinate 18,988 of JBJEZZ010000067.1, forward strand.
GAACACCATACCGGTGTAGTAATCGAGTCCCCTTACGACACCGAGGTCAATCTCGATGTCCTTCACGCCCATGACGGCGAGGATGTCCACCAGCTGCCTGAGGTAGTCGCCTGCCTCTCCGGGCACCTTCTCCAACACGGAGACGTCGCCAACGGTCTCGGTGAGATCGAATATGCCTTCCATGACGTCGTCGGGGACGCCCATCTCCCTGAGGAGGGGACGTGCCTCGTCGTAGAGCTTCTTGTCGAGCTTCTGGAGGACCTCCGCCATCCTCTCCTTGGGAACGCCCGCATCGGCGATCATCTGTCTCAGTACGCCGATGTGGCCGATACGGATCTTGTAGTCCTTCAGACCGAGGGCCTTGATCATGGATGTCGCCATGGCGATGACCTCCGCATCCGTGTTGGCGTTGGGGTTCCCGATGAGCTCCGCTCCGAACTGGAAGAACTCCCTGTACCTTCCGCTCTGTGGTCTCTCGTATCTGAAGCACTGCCCGAAGTAGAACAGCTTGAGGGGCTTGGGGTCGTTGCTCATCTCGTTGACGAACATACGGATGACCGCCGCGGTCATCTCCGGCCTGAGGGCGATGTCCCTGTCCCCCTTGTCCTTGAACGCATAGAGCTCCTTGAGCACGTTGGGTCCGGACCTGGCGATGAAGAGTTCTGCCTCTTCGAAAATCGGGGTGGCGACCTCTCTGAACCCGAATGTCTTCGCCGTTCCCCTGAGGATACCTTCGTAGTATCTCCTCTTCTCCATCTCGTCAGGGAGAAAATCCCTCGTACCGCGCGGACGCTCTATCATAAGGACTCGTATATGGACAGAATATAAAAACATTAGACGGGAGGACTGCTGGGTCACATCAGCGCTTGACGATGATGCAGACGATGTCCTCATCCATCACCTTGTGGTCCAATCCCACCGTCTGTCCGGGGAACTTGGCACTCTTACCCCAGACCATGGCGTACCTGAAGTTCTGCTTGAACGCCCTGTGGATGAGTTCGCAGACGTCCCCGATGGTGTTGCCGCGCTTGACGATCAGCGGGATGTCCATGTCCGCCTCCTGTCCCTGGGGTTTCAGATAGATGCGGATCATGTCGATGGTGTCGTAGAGACCCTGCTTCAGCTCCTCCATACCCATACCGGTGGCCGCGGACACGGGGAACTTCTTGTAATCGGGGTTCATGGCGTATGCCGCCTCCAGCTGTCCCTCCATGGCGATGTCCACCTTGTTGACGGCCATGATCGCCTTGATGTAGACCCTGTTGCCCGCAAGGACGTCCAGCATCTGCTCCACGTTGATGTCCTCGCGCACGACGACGGTGGCGTTGACGTAACCGTATGCGGACACCATGTCCTTGATGATCTCGGGGGTGATCTTGGTGAGCTTGAGCGTGGGTTTGACCAGGATACCTCCCTGGTCCGCACCGGTGATCGTGACGTCGGGCTTCGTCTGGTTGAGACGGATGGCCGCGTTCCACAGCTCCTTGAACAGGACGGAGATGTCGGGATTGAAGACGTCCACGACGAGGAGAATGACATCCGATGCCCTCGCGGCGGCGATGACCTCCCTGCCCCTTCCCTTACCGCGGGAGGCGTCCTTGATGAGTCCGGGCATATCCAGGATCTGGATCTTCGCGTGCTTGTAGACCATGACACCGGGGACGACGTCCAACGTGGTGAAATGGTACGCTCCGACCTCCGACTTCGCTCCGGTGAGCCTGTTGAGGAGAGTGGACTTACCTACACTGGGGAATCCGACCAGTGCGACGGTGGCGTTCCCCGCCTTCTTGACGTAGAAACCCCTGGTGTTGCCCTTCGAGGACTTCCTCTTCTCGTCCTCCAGGGTGAGCTTGGCAATCTTCGCCTTGAGCTTACCGATATGACCTTCGGTGGCCTTGTTGTATTTGGTCTTGGAGATCTGCTCCTCCAATTCCTTGATCTGCTCCTCTATGGTCGCCATCGGTATCCTCCGTATCGCGAGTGATGTTTCCCTCTTATTAAGACATATCGCGCGGACCGATACCGCGCACACGCACGGATGCACAATAGCCAGATTGGCATTCCGCACGGATGTGCCCGATCGTCCCGCCCCGGAATCCGTCCGCATTCCCGGGATCCGGCGGTCCGACGATGGACCCTTTATATAATCCTCCCATAATAGACGGGCATGGAGAACACCACCCCGAGGAAACCCTACGATGGGTTCATTGGAACACCTGCGGCAAAGGTGCTGGGTCTTGTCATCGCGTTCGCGGTGACCTTCCTCATGATGTACATGGGGGCATACACCCAGTACTGCCTGTTCGCTTTCGTGGGTGCGCTGCTGTTCATCATACCGAAGATGTTCGGCGTGAAGGATTTCAAGGCCATGGCCGTCCTCGGTCTGGCATTCTTCCTCGTCACATCCCTGGCCGGAGCGTTCCTCGTCAGCGCCCCCGCCATGGAGTCCATGAAGGACAGGGAGATCGCCGGGGATTTCAGCAACTGCACCATCACGAACGTGCCCGGCACGGACGACTACGAAATAACCGTGGACTACGGAGGCACCACCGCGCCCACCGTCCACTACGTGGAGATAACATCCTGCAGTTTCTCGTATCTCTTCGGACAGAACAAGACCGCCGACATGACGCTCGTATCCGGTACGACGTACAAGGCCACCGTCCCGCTGACGAACGACAGGGCCAACATACTGTACTTCACGGCGGACGGCAAGAGCTCCGAACAGACCCTGGTATCCCAGACGCTCGGCGGCGACACGCTCCAGAGGACCGCGATATCCGGAAACATGTACGTCGACGGTATCCCCACCGTGATGTTCTTCCTGATCCTCCTGTTCTCTACCTGGATGAGGAGGAACTTCGAGAAGCAGAGGGAGAAGTTCGAGGCTGAGGGCCGCCTGTACCCCAAGGGATACGGGCTGTGCAAGAACTGCGGCATGACCGTCCTCCCCGGAGAGAAGGTCTGCAGGAAATGCGGAACGCCCATCGACATCCCCGAGGAGATCCAGAGGGAGACCCTGTCCAAATTGTACGGCACGGTCAAATGTCCGTCCTGCGGTGCCGACGTCGTCAAGATCGAGAGCGTGTGCCCCAAGTGCAGGGCACAGATGCCCGGTCACGAGAACGACGGAACCGAGACTGAGGACACTTTCAGGTGCTCCGACTGCGGAGCGGAGGTCCCTGCGGATTCCTCCGTCTGTCCGTCCTGCGGTGCGAGGTTCGACGACGGATCCGAGACCGTGAAGTGTCCCGAATGCGGAACGGAGGTCCCTGCGGACGACGGATTCTGCCCCAAGTGCGGAGCGACCTTCAAAAAAGGATGAAACACCGAGGGGGACCGCCCCCTCGACAAAAACGTTTTCCCCGTGCATATGTTTTAATCCGAGTGGCGGGATAAGCTAAGCGGATGCCCTCTGCAACAGACGATATTATAGAGAAGACAGGTAAGAAGAAGTCGATAGCCGAGGATCTCGCCAAGAAACAGCGCGAGATCTCCGTCACAGAATTCTTCGAGAAGAACAAGCACATCCTCGGTTTCGACAGCCGTTCCAAATCGCTGCTCATGGGGATCAAGGAGGCCGTGGACAACTCCCTGGATGCCTGCGAGGAGGCCAACATCCTTCCGGACATATACGTCAGGGTGGACGAAGGGGAAGGGGAGGAGTACAGGATCATCGTCGAGGACAACGGTCCGGGTATCGTACCCAGGATGATCCCGAACGTGTTCGGACGTCTCCTCTTCGGTTCCAGGTTCCACGCGCTGAGGCAGTCCAGAGGACAGCAGGGTATCGGGATATCCGCCACGATCATGTACGGCAACATCTCCACCGGCAAGCCCGCGCACGTGAGGTCCATGGTCGAGGGGGAGCTCGCACGCGAGATGGACATCTTCATCGATACCAGGGAGAACCGTCCCAAGATCTCCAACGACAGAGCATTCCAGTGGGAGGGTAAGGAGCACGGTACCTGCATCGAATACTTCATCGCCGGGAAGTACATGGGCGGGAAACAGTCGGTATACGAGTACCTCAAGAACACCGCCATCGTCAACCCGCACAGCAAGATCACATTCATCGACCCCAAGAACAACAAGTTCGTGTTCGAGAGGGCCACCGAGACCATGCCGGTCAGATCCAAGGAGATCAAACCGCATCCAGAAGGCATGGAGATCGGACAGCTCCAGAAGTACGCACAGAACACCGTCCAGAAGACGGCCAAGGCCTTCCTGACCAATGACTTCTCCAGGGTCACCCCGAGACTGGCCGACGAGATCCTGGAGAAGGCCGGCGTACCGGAGAAGACCAAACCCGCTGCGCTCACCAGGGACCAATGCAAGGAGATGATCCGCGCCATAGGCACCGTGAAGATCATGGCGCCCCCGACCGACTGTCTCTCCCCCATCGGTGACAACCTGATCAAGAAGGGACTCATGCACGTCCTCGACGGTATGCGTCCGGACTACTACGCACCGCCGGTGACCAGACCCCCGAAGTCGGTGAACGGGAACCCGTTCATCGTGGAAGCGGGTATCGTGTACGGAGGGGACATCCCGTCCGACGGGCCCGTGCAGATCCTCAGGTTCGCGAACCGCGTCCCGCTGCTGTACCAGCCCGGGGCCTGTGCGATAACCAAGGCCGTGTCCAACCTGGATTGGAGGAGGTACGGATTGGAACAGAGAGGAGGCAAGGGCATACCGTTCGGACCCGCCATCATATTGGTGCACATAGCATCCACCAAGGTCCCGTTCACATCCGAGGGGAAGGAGGCGGTCGCCGACTTCGAGGAGATAGCCAACGAGCTCAACCTCGCGCTCAGACAATGTGCCAGGAACCTTAAGAGCCACCTCAACAAGAACGAGAGGAGGAAGAAGACCCGTGCCAAGTTCGAGATCGTCCAGGAGATCCTTCCGCTGATCGCGAAGAAATCATCGGAATTCCTGGACAGGCCCGTCCCGGACCTGGACATGACCATCTCCAAGATCATGAACGTGGTCTGGGTGGAACCGTCCGTGGAGAAGAAGAAGCGTTCGCGCATCGTGAAGTATTCGGTATACAACTACACGAGGGACGCACGCAGCATGAGGGTGCATGCGCAGCTCCCCAAAGAAGCGGTCAATCTCTCGCTCTACAGCAGCCTGGGATTCGTCGAGATGAACGACGAGGGCAAGGCCACCTGGGAGCTCTGCGACATAGAGCCGTCCAAGCACGTGGACATCACCTTCGAGCTCAGCGGGGAGATGGCCGACACGTTCTCCGAAGGGGACGTATACGTATCCGGCATCAACCCCGTGATGGTCATGGGTGCGGATGCGCTGCCGGGCGACTGGGGCATCAAGGGCATGGAGATAAGGACGTACGAATCCGACTCGTTGGAGGACGACGATGACGATGCAGTAGAGGAGGTCGAGATTCTTGACGATGAATGAGACAGACAGGAAGACCGTCGACAATCTCTCCGGGATAGTCGAATCGTTCTATGACCAGATCAACGCCGGGGATGTCCCCGAGATGAGTCTGGCGCTCAGATCCAAGAAGAACATAACGTTCGATACCAGACACGATGTGTGGACATACGGTGACCTGAAGACCGTCAGGTCCCTCAAGAACCTGAACGCGGCCCATATGATGCTCAGGACCGTGTACACCATCGATTTCATCAAGGAGCAGATCGAACAGCAGAGGTCGTCCACCCTGAGGGAGATGTACTACATCTCCGAAGGATGGGGCAAGGCGAAATTCCATAGCCAGGACGAGAGCAACCTCCTGGCGGAGGACCTCGAGGTCGTATCGAAGTGCATGAGGGAGGATTTCAAGCTCCGTCCGGAGGAATCCGGTGCGCACGTCTACGGCAACGTGACGTTCAAGACCATGACCAAGAAGGGCATGAAGGACATCCACTGCATGGACGACGTCGCAGAGACCGGGTTCGCCGTCCCCTACAACGTGGATAACGGCGAGACCTTCCAGATCGAACCCACCGATGCCGAGTTCATCATGGCCATAGAGACAGGAGGTATGTACGCCAGGCTGATCGAGAACGGGTTCTGCGACAAGCACAACTGCATCCTGGTCCACCTGAGCGGACAGCCCGCACGCAGTACCAGACGCATAATCAAGAGACTGAACGAGGAGCACGGGATACCCGCGATCGTCTTCACCGACGGCGACCCGTGGTCGTTCCGTATCCATGCATCGGTGGCGTACGGTGCCATCAAGACAGCGCACATCTCCGATTATCTGGCGACGCCCAGCGCACAGTTCATAGGCATCACACCGTCGGACATCCTGAACTACGACCTCCCCACCGACAAGCTGTCGGACAAGGACATCGGTGCGCTGAACTCCGAGCTCAGCGACCCCAGGTTCAAGGACGAGTTCTGGACGTCCGAGATACAGGCGATGCTCGAGATGAACAAGAAGGCCGAGCAGCAGGCCCTGGCCAAGTACGGATTGGACTTCGTCACGGACAAGTACCTCCCGGACAAACTCAGTCAGCTGGGTATATGATCGGATACCTTCCCGGGGACGGTGGGACCGAGTATGTACAAGAATAGGGGTACCGCCGCACGGCGACTGCCGCACTACGGGTGACCCCCGAAGGGGAATGGGTTTCAGGCGTACCAGCCGTTGATGGTGTCCCTGACCCTCGCGGGGCAGTTGTCGATGAACGTCTGTGCCGTGACCTCGGTGTATCCGTTCACCTTCGCGGTGTTGACCCATCCGTCGAGATGGTCGGTCTCCCAGATGACCTTGTGGGTCTTTCCGGAGATGTCGTTCCTGATGGAATCCTCGGTCGCTCCGGAGAGCTCGGAACAGATCTTTGCGGCCTCGTCGACGTTCTCCACCATCCACTCGTTGATCTTCTTGATCACCTCGAGGAACCTGAGGATCTCGTCCGCGTACTTCTCGTACTTCTCCGCGGTCGTACAGAGGATGCTGTAGGACGACTCGTTGATGGCGGAGGAGTCGCTGATCTTGTGGATCGTGGCCCCGATCTTCGAGTCGATGTTGGAGTACAGGGTCTTGTTGCATGCGACCGCATCGACGGATTTGGTATCCAGGGACGTCGCGAGGATGTCCGCGGTGGCCGAAGGTGTGGCCAATATGTACACATCCGCGGATTGGCTCTCGTTGGTGGTGAAGGAGAGTCCGTTGACCACGCACCATTTCATGAAGTTGGTATGGGTGGTGGAACCGTTGTTGAGCTGTACGGTGAACATCCCGTTGGTCCTCCCCTCGCCGGCCGCGGTGATGTCCTTGATGTCCTGTGCGACCTGCGCGGAGTTCGTCACGATGTTGTTGGCGTCGGTGGCGATCGCGGTGACCGCCCTGTCCCCGAGACAGGAATACGTCATGCTGCTGTTCACGATCCACTGATGGCCTGCGAGCGATCCGGTACCCTGGGTGTACTGGCACAGTCCGACCATGTCGTTCCCGTACTTGCCCACGGCATTGACGTAGGGCGCATCCCCGGTCGCGGCGATGTCCGCCGCCCCGGATGTGAGCGTCTCCACGGCGACATTACCGCTTCCGGTGACCACCATGGGGGTCACCTTGAATCCGAGATCGTCGAACCATCCGTTCTGGAATCCGATCATGAGCGGATAATAACCCAGATTGAGATATGCCACTTTGAGCTCAACATCCTCTCCCTTGTCATCGTTGTTGATGTACACGAAACCGCCCACTGCGGCTATGGCGACAACCGCAACGACCACGATCGCCATCATCTTCTTGGAATCCATATCCTTTCCTCCTGTCTTGAAAACGGTTTCAGAAGTCCCCGGTCCTGCTGTTCTCGGCAAGGGCCCTGGAGATCTCGTTCTTCAGGTCGATGTACCTCTGGGAGTGGAGGTCCCTCCCGGGACCGGGCTCCAGATTCCATTCCTTCACTATCCTCCCCGGCGAGTCGGAGAACAGAACGATCCTCGTGGCCACCGCCAGGGCCTCCTCGATGATGTGCGTCACGAAGACGATGGTCTTCCTCTCCTCCGACCAGAGTCTGACGATGTCCCTGTCCAATCTGTTGCGGGTCGCCTCGTCCAATGCCGAGAAGGGCTCGTCCATGAGCATGATGTCGGGATCCAACGCGAGCATCCTCGCGATGGCCACCCTCTGTTTCATCCCGCCGGAGAATGTGTTCGGACGCATGTCCGCATATTCCGCCATGGAGACCTTGTCCAGAGCGTCCATGGCGATACGTTCGCGTTCCGATTCCGGAACGCCCTTGCACTCGAGTGCCAGCATGATGTTTCCCTTGGCGCTCAGCCAGGGGAACAGACTGTACTCCTGGAACACGACCCCTCTTCTGGGGGACGGTCTCTCCACCACCTGTCCGCAGCATGTGACGGTCCCCATCGTGGGACGTTCGAAACCCGCGATCAGATTCAGGACGGTGGTCTTTCCGCATCCGGAGGGTCCGATGAGGCATACGAACTCGTTGTCCTCGATCCTCATCGATACGTTGTCCAGGACGATCCTTGCCTTGCTCCTGTTGCGTTTGGTGTAATATGCCTTGGAGATGTTGTTCAGCTCGATCACGGTATCACACATCCGAGTCCATGCCGAGCCTGTGGCGGACGTACTTCTCTATGTTCACGAAGACGACCTTGTCTATCACGAGACCGATCACGCAGATCACCGCTATGCACGAGAAGGAGCCCACATAGTCCAGAACGGAACGCAGCGCGGAGATCGCATAACCTATACCCAGACCGGTGGAGATCACCATCTCCGCCGATATCAGCACCCTCCACGCGCTGCCCATCCCCAGACGCAGTCCGTTGACGATGTCCAGGGCGGCGAACGGCAGGACTATCTTGAGAACGCGGACCGACAACCCCGCACCCATCATGTCGGCGGCCCTGATATAGACCTCGGGGATCCTTCTGATCCCTCCCGCGACATTGATCGTGATGATCACGAACGATATGATGAATATGATGAGGATGGAGGACTCGTCGCTCAGACCGAACATCAGCATGGCGACCGGCAGCCATGCCATGCCCGGGATCATCTGCACGATGTTTATGGGCGACATGGCCACGGGATACACCTTCCTGCAGAGACCCAGTACCGTCCCCAGAAGCACGCCGCAGAACGTCGAGAGGAGGAACGCCGTGAGCCAGCGCTTCATACTGGCGGCGATGTGCTCATATATGGACCTCATGAACATCATCCTGTCCTCGAAGAGGTACTCCCAGAGCCTCTCCATTGTCTCCAATGGATAGGGGAACTTCATCACGCGGTCGAAGCACTCGTTGTAGTACCATGCATAGCCCTGCCATATCAGGAAGACGATGAGGACGCCGACGAGGAATATCAGAACGGCCTTCAGTATCCCCGCGGGGGTCCCGCTCGGCATACTGATGTATTCGGAATCCTCCGATTCCCTGTTCCCGTAATACTTGGAAATGCGATAGTCGTCTCCTCTGAACGCCCATTTCATCATATCGATTCCATTCTGATTATTTGATTTTAAAATGAAATAATATTATAAAAACTAATTCAAAGGAGAGTAATAGGTTTCACGTCTGGATGGGGACATTCGCATCGATATGACGGTTCATCCGCAGTGTTCTGGATTGAAAGGACACCTCTTTCCCATGCACTGCCTGTTGAGATCCTGATGCGTACAGACGCGGTCGTGCCACTCCATCTCCACGCCGGCGTGCTCGCGTATGAAATCCACCGTGCGCTTCATGGAAAGGAGCGTGTTCCTGTTGCAGCATCTCGGACCGCCGACCTTTCCGATGTCCGTGAGACATCCTCCGGTGAGTTCGTGAAGATGTCCGTACGGTTCCCCGGAGAGCGGCTGTACCCCGGCGACAACGCTGTAGAAGATACCGCATGATACGCCGGCCCCGCACGTCCCCCAATGGCCGCATGCCTTCGGAGGGACGTAATCGCCCCTGCGCATGACCTCGTCCAATACGGCGGACATGTCCATCCCCCTTCCCGATGAATTGTTGTAGGCCGTGGCGAGGGCCGCAGGGATGGCTATATGGTACTTCACCAGACGGTCGGCCACGATCGGCACTTCGAGGAGCCTCTCCAGGATATCGTACGGATCCTTCGAATCCGATGCGAGACAGATGCGCTTGATCTCCGATTTTATCACTGGTTCGATGCAGTCCCTACACAATGCGTGACCGTCGGGACACTCCGATACGATGTCCGCATCCTTCCCGCACACCGAGCACATACCCAGATGTCTGGGTCTTGGAACGGGTTCCTTACGGCAGATGGGACATTCCGCATGATCTGGGATGTCGATGTCGTACCCCGCATCCCTGAACATGAGCCTTACGGCATCGTGGTCGTACCTCCACGTTCCGATGTCATGGATGTCATGGGTATCGTCCCTGGGGTTCGCACCGGTACCTATCGATGCCCCGTTGGCACCCCAGTCCATTGCAAGACGCGTGATCGGTACCGCGGATACCATCCCGTCGGTGGCGAACCTGATGACCGCGGCTACCTGGGCGACCCTCCTGTCGCTGACCTCCTCCAGGTCCTCCACGGGCGTCCCTTTGGGATTGATGCGCTTCATCGAACACATGGATTTGATGTCGAAGGTCCTGAGGAACATGATGCGGTCCGCGATCTCCTCGGCCGTGTGCTCTATACCCAGAGGATCGATCCCGACGGTGAGGTTGAGTTCGGAGGCCTCGATCGCCCTCATCGTGGCGACCCTCGTCTCCGGATCGAATCTCGTATCCTTCCCCTCTCCCAGATGGAGCGTGTGGTATGCGCTGTTGAATCCGGCGGATTTGAGGGCGGCGCACTGCTCCGCATCGAGTTCGCCGGTGTTCGCGGAAAGCAGATAATCGCCGCCGACCTCCTTCCTGATCCTCCTGCCGAGCTCACACAGTCTGTCGATATCATAATACTCGGTCGTACGGAGCGTGAATTTCCTGTATCCGTGGGCTATACGGTCGCGGATCAATGCTATGATCGTCTCGTCGGGCATGAAATACTGTCCGGAGATCAGCCCCCACTCCGATCCGAAGGAGCAGTATCTGCAGCTGGCGGCGCAGGGTTGGTAGTCTATCCCGAAAGCGGTGCTGATGTTGGCCTTGTTCTTCGCCTTCACTCTGGCTATCCCTCTCGCCTTGGACCCCAGATATGCGCACTCGTCCGAATCCGGATCCAACAGGAGCATGCGTACAAGATCCTCCTTGGTAAGGAGGTCCGTATCCTCCATCGCCTTCCCATAAGCTTCGTCAATGAACCTGACCGTTTCCGCGTCCATGATATCACATAGTGATTTTATTTCTAGATAAAATAATTGATTACAAAATAAATATGAAAAACATGGTCTGATATCGACATGGACGGGGATTTCCATCCATTTATATCCTTTATCAGGGTCAAAAAGATGAGATAGGGGATCGTCCGTCCGGGATCGCGGATCATATGGACACAACGGCACCCTACGTCGCATGGATGTCATGATGCGGAACGCATGTGCCAGATCACGGAACGATACCTGATATCATACGATGACATCCCTATGAACGGCTCCGACGGATACGATCGGAGAAGACGATAAGATGAAAGGAAGGACCTCCCGAAAAGATCCGGGAGGCCCGTTTTCTATCCTCCTCAGAGGGAGGCTTCCTTCAAGCGGCCGACGACGAAGTCCTTGTCCATGCTTGCGAGGAAGTTCGCGATCCTGGGGCCCCTCTCCTTCTGGATGAGGATCTTGTACAGGGCCTTGAACGCGTTCTTGTTGCCGATGGGCGATGCGGATGCCGCGGCGGAGATGTTCTCGCTGATCGCATCCGAGGTCCAATCCGCCGCATCGAGATTTCCGGCGAGATCCGCCAGGAACGTCTTGTCATCGGCGGAAAGGTCCACCGCAGGCATCTCCTTGGCGACGGAGAATCTGTACTTCTCGTCCGCGTAACCGCCGTCGAGCCAATATCTCGCGGATTCGGCCCTCTTCCTGATCGCCTCGATGTCCGCATCCGTAGCGCCCTCGAGATATCCGGTGCGCTTCAGGATCGCGAGCACCCCGTCGAAGTCATCGGTCATCTGCACGAGGTTCACGAGATGTCCGTAAGGCACCTGCACGGGCAGCTTCTCGGGGATGACGTTGTTCCTGGCGATGCGGTACGCGCTCATCAGGTTCTCGTCATCCTCGGTCTTCTCGTCGGAGAAGAAGATGCGCTCGACCCTGTCGAACTCGTCCGCGATGATGGGCATACCGTCCCTGAAGTCATAGTCGATGGACTTGTGGGGGTTGACCCTGAGGAACATGTACTTCACGACCTCCGGGGGATTCATCTTGATGGCATCGAGACCGGACACGACGGATCCCTTGGACTTGTGCATCTGCATGACCTGTCCCTTGGATTTGAACTGAACGAACTCGTAGGGTATGGGATAGACGGGCTCGCCGTCGAAGATCTCCTTGACGATGAACTTTCCGGAATCGTAGGAGCCTCCCGCGGCGGCGTGATCCTTTCCGAAGGGCTCGACGGATGTTCCGAAGATCTTCCACTTGGCAGGCCACTCGAGCCTCCAGGGCAGCTTTCCCTCTCCCTTGGTGATGTCCGCCTTACCGTGGTGTCCGCACTTGCACTGGTACTCTACATACGGATACTCGTAGGTGTCGAGGATGGGGTCCGTGAAACGGCCGCACTTCTCGCAGAGGGGGTTGAAAGGTGCCCAGTCGGGTTTCATCTCCCTTCCGGTGACCTTGTTGAGGATCTCCATGGCCTTCTCGCGCCTCTTGAACGCCATGTCGATGGTCTCGGCGAACATACCGGTGCGGTACATCTCATGAACGAAGATGACCTCGCACCTGACATCGACCGCCTTCATGGCATCGATGAAGGGTTCCACGTAGTGATGGGCATAGCTCTTGTGCTTACCGCATACGCAGGGGATGTCGCAGAGAGGCATGTTGACATACTTCTCGTACTCCTCGGGGAGGAACTCGTACCTCTTCCTGAGGGGATCGAACGAATCGACGAGGTAGATGAGCTTGACATCCTTGCCCATCGCTTCAAGAGCGCTGCGTACCGATTCGCCGGTGATGGCTTCCCTGAGACTGCCGACATGGATCTCCCCCGACGGGCTGATACCTGTGGCAATCAGCGGCCTATCGCATTTCGATGCGATATCGTTTGCAATTACATCTGCCCAGTGCATATTAATCGACGGGCCATATCCCTGAACATATATAATCCTCGGCCGTCGGAACATCATCGGTCCGGAAATTCCGTGACATCCAGCAATGCGACGGATAGGAACGGGACGGTGCCAGACATCCGCCTGCGACCGTATGGGATGCATGCAATCTATGTCCATGACGGAACAGGTTGGAAATCATCCGCCTGCGACCGTATGGGATGCATGCAATCTATGTCCATGACGGAACAGGTTGGAAATCATCCGCCTGCGACCGTATGGGATGCATATACCGACGATATCGGATACGATTGCGCTCCGAACTACGAGGGTATTTATACCTATTACAGGATTTGGGCGGTATGGCAAAGAAGAACGAAGGCGGAGGATTCTCCCAGTCCGCAGGACTCATGAGATACTTCGATTCCGAGGACACCGACAAGGCCCTTAAGATCACACCCAAGGGAGTGGTCATCGCCGCAGTTTCCATCATCGTCGTCGTACTGCTCCTGCAGGTCTTCGTCCCGATGAACTGAATCTGCCCAAACCCATTAACGACCAATATTTCTGTGACACCGTTGCATCCTGCAGGGAAGGGTGCCGTTCCGCGATGAGCGATTCCTCCGAAATGTGGAACAGCCGTTACCGAGAAAGGGAGGGCGATCTTCCGTATCCGATGGTGACGCGTATGCCAGATGCCGATGCACATGTCGCAAAGTGATCGGCGGCACCCCGGTCCGTCCTGTTCCGGACGGAACGGGGGCCGCCTCCGCGAATGTGTTTATCGAAAGGGTTTCAGAGCCTGTCGCTGTCCCTGATCTCGTACATGGGCTTGTACTTCTTGCTGAACAGCTTGGACAGGATCGGCGGCGCGATGATAGTCGTGGCGATGCACATCAGGACGATGGTCGCGTACATCTCCGAACTGAGCGCGGGCACACCTGCGATGAAGATCCCGGTTCCGAGGAGCGCGACGATGATACCTACCTCTCCGCGGGGGATCATTCCGACTCCGATTATGGAAACGGAGGACATCTCCATGTGAGGCTCCGCGATCTTCGCACCGAGTCCGCATCCGATGAACTTCGTGAGACATGCGAGGACGATGATGATGACCGCGGTGATCAGCAGAGCGGGCTGTTCGATGAACACGGATATGTCGACGTTCATTCCGACGTACACGAAGAAGAACGACACGAAGAATGTGGAGATGCTCTCGAACTTCTCCTCCAGCTTCCACTCCCATGCGTGCTCCGCGAACAGCATACCTGCGAGGAACGAACCGATGATGGTCGCGAGACCGACCACGTCGGCGAGGTACGCGAACACGAGACAGACGGCGAGGGCGACGACGAACATGTTGTATCCCGGCGGGATGTAGTTGGGATCCTGGAGGATCCTGTCCGCTTTCTTCTGCTGGATGTTGTCGTAGATCTTGGGGATGACCTTGCCTGCGATCAGGAGCACGATCAGCACGAATGCTATGGCGACGATGGATACGGTGAGCACATTGACGAGGTCGATCTCACCGGTCTTGGCCATACCACTGACGATGGCGAGGACGATCATACCGAGGATATCGTCGATGACCGCGGCACCGATGATTATCCTGGATTCCTTGACGTCCATGAGCTTCATGTCCTTGATGACACGTGCGGTGATACCCACGCTGGTGGCGACCATCGCAGCACCCATGAACATGGAGTGGTAGAAGTCACCGTCCGTTATGGTGATGAACGCGAATCCGACGATGAAGGGCACGATGACTCCCATGACCGCTACGAGTGCGGCGGCCTTACCGACGGATGTGAGATCGGACACCTTGGTCTCCAGACCGACGGTGAACAGAAGGAAGATGACTCCCAACTCGGAGAACACCTCTATGATCCCGTGGGTCTCCTGATAGATATGACCCGACGAGTCGATGCACTTGATGTCCAGGAACTCCGCGAGATCGAAATCTCCGATGACGATGTTGACCAAGAGGATACCTAAGATGATCTCTCCGATCAAACCTGGAACACCCAACTTGGCAAAGGCGCGGGACGCCACCTTCGCAAGTATGAATATGACTGCCAACGACAGTAGCACCTGCGCTATTTCCATGTTGCCGATAAACACTCGCCAGTATTAAAGCATAAGTAGGATGGATGGCTGCCGGCCGATGTCCGGCCGGCATGGTCCTTGGATGGGCTGGCTCATCGGTACGAACGCACGCCGAAACCGAAGCGTACGGCGCTCCCTCCGGCACATGCGGCACCGGTACCGAAGCAGAACCTCACCGTGGTCGCATTGCGTACCTCTGGTACATCCGCGACGGCCGCATCCTGGGTCTCCGGGATGCAGACATCTGCGGCCGGGACGATGTCGTCCGTTCCCTCCGCACCGTCGTCAAGAACAGGGTCGGATATCGGACATACCGGTTCCGCGGCCTCTGTGGAGAGGGTCTCCGGGGACGGGTTCAGTGCCGGAACGGGCTCCGAAGCTGGGATAGCGATCGTCTCGGAAGGTGCGGACAATGCCGCGACAGATTCGGAGGCCTCTATGGAAAGTGTCTCGGAAGGTGCGGACAATGCCGCCACAGGCTCTGCCGCTTCGATGGAGAGGGTCTCCGGGGACGGGTTCAGTGCCGGAACGGGCTCCGAAGCTGGGATAGCGATCGTCTCGGGGGCTGCGGACAATGCCGCCACAGGCTCTGCCGCCGGAAGTCCTGGCACATGGCACTCGTGTGCGAAACGTACCACCGTCTGTTCGATGGCATCCTCGGACATGGCCTTCACCGCCATATCGACGAGATATCCCTCGGGATCGTCCTCTTCGACGACTTCCTCACGGATGGGCTCGAACGTCTCCCAAAGCTCCATGTTGGATTCTATGAAATCCTCAGTGGCGGCCTGCACTCCGATAGATATGAGGTCCGCATCGGTGTACCACGGGACCTCCTCGGTAAAGACATCACCGGTCTCGATGTCCAAGGTCATCTGCCTGTGCGACGGACGTGCCTCGGGGAACACGGGAGCGACGTCCACGAACGGCCCGTAGGAAGGATCGTCGAGTTTCATCTGTTCGATGATCCTGTCGTGCACGCAGATGGACATGGCGTTGCTGACGATCTCGTATTCGCGGATATCCTCGAAGATCTCTCCGCTGTCGATGATCCAATCGTCTATGGTGCTCATTACATCGGCAACGACGTCGACGACCTCCACGGAGATCCCGCCCTTGATCTGGGGGAACATCTCGCAACGGTCATCCGCATCGGATACGTCCGATACGGCTTCGGGATCGGGCAGAGGGATGCATGCATCCCGCTCTACGGCCGTGGAACTGGTAGGAGATACCGCAGCGGCATTCGATTCGGTACCGGTCAGATCTATACCGGACGGTTTCACGACCATATAATCGTCGTCGGATGCCTCGGGGACCGCATCGCGGTCTCCCGCACCCGTGCACCCGGCCCCATCGTCCATGATGGAGTCCTCCAGCTGCCTGATGATCTCGCCCACACCTCCCAAAGGAGTGCGGACCTCACGCTCTTCCTTCTCCGTCACGAACTTGGGGGCCCTCTGCATATACTCGTTGAATGTATGACCCAGTATCACGTCGCGTTTCCGGAGGATGTCCAATGTCGAATCGTAGTCCGGATTCACGAGTCTGCTTATCCTGACCCTGACGGACCTTCCAATATCCAATAGCGACGAGAGGAAATCAGACAGCCTGTCAGCCAGTCTTACGCCTCCCATCAGCTCAGGACCGAATTTCGATTTGTCGGCGCCCATGCTATCCCATCCGTTTAATCCAATGACCGATGAGGATAATAAACTTGCGCATACGCACGGAAAGGCGATAAAACGTCTGGGTATGTCGCATCCGTACGGCGGGACATATCCG
>JBJEZZ010000068.1:0-8149 GCA_051887655.1 Candidatus Methanomethylophilaceae archaeon
TCCCCCATGCGGCGTAGCATCGCCGCTGGCGTATGATCTAGCACACGTCCAGGTTGCATATGATCGACAATCATCGGGCTTTATTCCGTCTCATCCTCCATTACGGAGCCCTATGTCTCTTCCCCGGTCTAGGACCTCTAGCCGGGTGCATCTCTTTGACTTTCAACCGCGTCTTTCAACGCTGGCGAAACCACTGATGTCGGTCTTAGTATATAATACCTTCGACCTCCCTCAGGAGTTCCGAGTCAGCCACCGACAGTATCGGCTGCTGAATCTTTGCGTCCGGATGCTTCCGAACTCGACTCATTGTTAGTGAGCCACCCGATGGGTCACATCGCGCAATACCCTCTACACACATCCTATATTTATACATTTTCATTAAATTCCCGAATGGATTACAGAGAATAGACTATGAAAATGCAATTCGGAAGGATTCCGCGCAATTTTTTGAGATCTGGATTGAAAAAACGGACGCTGTCCTCCTTCCGGCGCTGCTTGCCGAGGATCCGCGCCACCGCCGCCGACTCCGCCGGCCCGTCCACGCGCCACGCGGTACCCTCGCCGGAGGCGTCCGTGGAGACCAGGATCGGCAGTCTGATGCGGAATTTCTCCATCTCGGTGCATATCCCGTCCAGATACTGCAGCTCCTCAGGGGTGATGTCGCATGTGCAGCCGTCCTTCGTACGGAAGGTCAGGTCGCCGCTGTCGAGATGTTCGCGGATCGTGCGGCGCGCCACCGGTGTACTGACGTTCATACGCATCAGTTCCTTCTCGATATGCAGCGCGTCCCCGATCATCGTTATTCCTTATCTCTTTATTATATTATAAAGAGAATAGACTGTGTTTAATAGAAGGATAGTATTCCAGCGATTATTGTAAGGAGCTGTCTATATGGAAGCAGACAAACTTAGAGAGGAGTTCATCGATTTCTTCAAATCGAAAGGTCATGCACAGATCGGTTCTGCATCCCTGATCCCCGAGAACGATCCCACCGTTCTCTTCACCACCGCGGGAATGCACCCCCTGGTGCCCTATCTCCTCGGAGAGAAGCACCCCATGGGTACCAGACTCTGCGATTTCCAGAAATGCATCAGGACCGGGGACATCGACGAAGTCGGCGACTACAGCCACCTGACGTTCTTCGAGATGCTCGGGAACTGGTCCCTGGGAGACTACTTCAAGAAGGAGTCGATCGCATTCAGCCACGAATTCCTGACGAAGCACCTCGGATTCACCAACGACCAGCTCGCGGTCACCGCCTTCGCCGGCGAGGGCAACATCCCCCGCGACGACGAGACCGCCGAGATCTGGAAGAGCCACGGCATGAGGGACGACCAGATCTTCTTCTACGGAAGGGAGGACAACTGGTGGGGTCCCGCCGGTATGACAGGACCCTGCGGACCCGACACCGAGATCTTCTTCGACAACGGCCAGCCCAAGTGCGGACCCGACTGCGGACCTTCCTGCCACTGCGGGAAGTACACCGAGATATGGAACAACGTCTTCATGCAGTACTTCAAGGACGAGAACGGCGACTTCAAGCCTCTCGCGCAGAAGAACGTGGACACCGGAATGGGTCTCGAGAGGATCTGCTGCATCACCGAGGGTAAGGGATCCGTCTATGACATCAGCCTCTTCAGCGGGATAATCTCCGAACTCGAGGAGATCTCCGGCCGCAAGTACGAGGGCGACGCCGTCAGGGACTTCAGGATCATCGCGGACCACCTCAGGGCCGCCACGTTCATCCTCGGCGACGGGGTCGTTCCCGCCAAGGTCGGCCAGGGATACATCCTCAGGAGGCTCATCAGGCGTGCCGCGAGGAACATGTCCAAACTGGGATATGACGACATATTCATGGACAGGGTCTGCACGAAGATCATCGATCAGTACGGCGAAGCATACCCCGAACTCATCAGGGAGAGGGAGAACATCTGCCGCAACATCAGGGCGGAGGAGGAGAAGTTCCACAGCACCCTCGTCAAGGGACTCAGGCGCTTCAACGAGGTCGTCGACAACGCCGGCGACGCCAAGGTCCTGGACGGGGAGCTCGTGTTCAGACTCTACGATACGTTCGGATTCCCCGTGGAACTCACCGCGGAGCTCGCGGCCGAGAGGGGACTCTCCGTCGACATGGAGGATTTCCAGAACAGGTTCCGCGCGCACCAGGACAAGTCCAGGGCCGGATCCGAACAGACCTTCAAGGGCGGACTCGCCGACAACAGCGAGGAGACCACCAAGCTGCACACCGCCACACACCTGCTGAACGCCGCGCTCAGGACGCTGATCGATCCCGACATCAGACAGAAGGGCAGCAACATCACCGCCGACAGGCTCAGGTTCGACTTCAACTTCGACAGGAAGCTCACTCCCGAGGAACTGAAATCCATCGAGGACTTCGTCAACGATGCAATCGCACGTGACATCCCCGTCGTATGCACCGAGATGCCCATCGACGAGGCCAAGGCCTCCGGGGCGATCGGAGTGTTCGACAACAAGTACGGATCCATCGTCAAGGTATACACCATCGGCGACGTCTCCGCGGAACTCTGCGGAGGTCCGCACGTGACCCACACCGGAGAGCTCCAGGGATTCAAGATCAAGAAGGAGGAGAGCTCCGCCGCGGGCGTAAGGAGAATAAAGGCGGTCGTCGGCAAGTTCTGAGCCGGCGGCCGCCGGCGGTATTCACTTCTGGTCGGTGACCACGAGGAGGTGATAGCCGAACTGGGTCCTGATGGGGCCCACGACCTTTCCCTTCTCGGCCGAGAATGCCGCCTGGTCGAACTCGGGGACCATGTCCCCGGGTCTGAACCATCCCAGGTCCCCTCCCTTCTTTCCGGAGGGGCACTTGGAGAACCTCTTTGCGAGGTCCTCGAACTTCTCACCCTTCTCGAGACGCGCGATGAGCTTGTTGGCGTCCGATTCGGAGTTCACCAGTATGTGCGATGCTCTGACAGATTTTGCCATGCTCCGTACAGAGGCATACCTGTATTTCAAATGAGCAGACAACGTGAACGATGTGTGGGATCGAAAGAGTGCCCTCTTCCGGATGAGAGTAGAAAAGTGGTGGACTGAGCGAGATTTGAACTCGCGACATCTTGCTTGCAAAGCAAGCGATCTACCGCTGATCTATCAGCCCACTGATTTCCTCGTATTCATGTATCATAGATAAAGGTTACGGTACGGTGACCACATCCAAGATATGCTGGATCGACGGCCGGACAGCACGATGACGGGGTGGAAGAAAAGTAAAGGAAAGGGTTTCGGGGATACGGTCACAGGAACCTTCTGTAATCGTACCTGCCGTCGGCGATGCGGCCCATGATCTCCTCGCCGATGGTCTCCAGCTTCTCCGCAGGATAGTATCCGGACACCGCGACTGACCTTCCTGCCGCGGAGAGCATGTGCACCCTGCATCTGGCGAGTCCGCGGCTGCGGGCCGCGGGCCATGCGTACACATCGACCTTCTGTGCACGGTCGTACTGCATGACCGTCCTCACGCGGTCCACGATACCGGTCTCGAACATGAACATATCCTCTCCGATATCCATGCGGTTCTTGTTGAATCCCACATGTGCGGCCGCGTAGTATGCCAACACCAATACCGCGAACGATCCGACCAACAGAAGGCGGAAGGGCATGATGAAGAACTCGTCGCCCTCGAATATCGCGAGATCGCCGAAGAACATGTACCACATCGGGTATGCGTAGACGGCCAGGGTCGCGAGCGCGACCCATGTCGCACGCATCAGCCATGGATATGCGGCGGACTTGGGCTGCGCCTCGCCCTCCTTCTCGTAGATGAAATCGGGGACGACCTCCCTCATGAGCTTCTCGATGTTGTCCATGGAGGTCAGTATGCACAGGATCGGGACCGTGTCCTGGGTCGCGTTGATCCCCACGACATCCACCTCCAGGCATGCCTTGTTCATCAGGCGTGCGAAGAACGTCCTCTTGATGCGTACGGAGTTGATCTTGTTGACCTTGAAGGAGGTCTTGTACAGCTGGATCGCCCCGTGCTGCAGATAGATGGTGTCGCCGAGCCTGTACACACGGAAGTTGTAGTACCTCAGGATGAGCGCGACCATCGGGATCACGAAGGACAGTGCGAACAGCAGGGAGGTGGACACGATGGCCTTGACATCCCCGTGCGCCTGGAAGAACATGGAGGCGACGGATACCGCGAGGAAGAACGCGGACATCAGAACGAACCATGAGCTGGTACCGAATATCCCGTGCAGTATGGAGTCCCTGTTGGACAGATTGACCGCGGACTCGTACACCTGTTCGCTCTCGGATACGTAGTTCAGTCCGTATATGCGGGATGACAGGTAGCCCCTGGCCTCGTTGGCCAGATCGTTCTTGAGGCACAGCGTGATCTCGGGCTTCGCCGCATTGATGGCGGAGTTGATGTTGACCTGGATGGTCGCCGTTCCGAACAGCCTGTCGAAGATGTTCCTGACGACGTTGACGGATGCGATCTTGGAGAACGGGACCGTCTTGCGCTTGTGCATTATGAAATTGAACTCGGATACGATCTCCGTCTCC
The DNA here is from genome assembly GCA_051887655.1 of Candidatus Methanomethylophilaceae archaeon. Classification (GTDB taxonomy): domain Archaea; phylum Thermoplasmatota; class Thermoplasmata; order Methanomassiliicoccales; family Methanomethylophilaceae; genus SIG5. The sequence goes on from JBJEZZ010000068.1 coordinate 4,546, forward strand.
GTGGTATGCACATACGTTCTGGCCCAGAACACCACGATCAATGCGGCGGCTACTGCCAGGACCGCGACGAGGAGCACTATGTTCCTGTAATCCATACCCTCCGCGATGAAAGAGAACAGCAGTATGGCCAACACCAACACGGTGATCACCAGACCCTGCAGCATCACGGTAGGGTGATTCCTTACCGGAGTCTCAAGCATGTGCATTCCTGTCCCTTAATATCCTGTTGATGACGATGTTGAGCTCGTCCACGATGGATTCCGCAACATCCTGTTCCAGGAACTTGATGTCGGCGACGCCTCCGGCCGTCGTGACATTGACGTTGGCCAGACCGAATATGCTGTTTATGGGTCCGCGGACGACCTCCACCTGGTGCAGCCTCTCGATGGGTACGACGGTATGCGTGCGGATGATGACGCCCTGGCGGACATCGATGCGGTCATCGGTGATCGCGTATCTGTAGAACCTGTAGTACAATATCGGCCTCACAAGCAGATATACCACACATACTACCGCGCATGCGAGAACCCCTGCAGTCGCGAGCATGTTGTCCTTCAGGAAGTAATACGCGGCAGCGGCGGCGGCCGCGATTACGACGATGAGGATCGCATTGCCCAGATACATGGACTTCTTGGATGCGGGCACCAACATCTTGTATTCCAATTCAGTCAAGATAAGCACCTTCTGCTCCATTTGTAACCAATTCTCTATATCTCTTCAGCACTCCGACCGCTTCCGTCCCCTTCACGGTGACGTTCTTCAGACGCTCGGCCATCTCGTCGTCGGAGATCCTGACGCTGAGACTGCGCGCGGGGATGTCGATGTCGATTATGTCCCCGTCCCTCACGGCGGCGATCGGTCCCTTCTCGTATGCCTCGGGGGAGATGTGTCCGATGGCACCGCCTCTGGTGGCACCGGAGAACCTTCCGTCGGTGATCAGGGCGACGGAATCCCCGAGCCCCATACCCACGATCATGCTGGTGGGGGACAGCATCTCCGGCATACCGGGTGCTCCCTTGGGACCGACATACCTTATCACGACGACATCGCCAGACACTATGTCCCCGGAGGAAATGGCCCTGACGGCGTCCGCCTCCGAGTCAAATACCCTGGCGGTACCGGTGAACTTCATCATCTTCTCGCTGACGGCCGCCTGTTTGATGACGGATCCCTTGGGTGCGAGGTTGCCCTTCAGCACGGCGATGCCGCCCTGTTGGTGGAACGGTCTGTCGAGGGGCCTGAGGACCTCCTCGTTCAGCACCTTGGCGGAATCCGCTATCTCGAGTACGGACCTGCCGTTGACGGTGGGCGCATCCTCGAGTACCGGCCTTATCCTGTTCAGTACCGCAGGGATGCCTCCGGCCTCGTCCAGGCCCCTTATGCTGAAGGGTCCTCCCGGACGGAGGCTGGTGATGTGCGGGACGGTGCGGGAGATCTCGTCGAAGAGATCCAGCGAGATCCTGTATCCGAAGTCCCTCGCGATCGCGGGGATGTGGAGCGCGGTGTTGGTGGAACCGCCGATGGACATGTCCACCCTGATGGCGTTGCGGATGGATGCCATGGAGACAATGTCCCTGGCCTTCACCCCGTCCTTCACCAGCTGGACGATCCTCTTACCGGTCTCCTTGGCTATGAGCACCTTCCTCTCGTCCACCGCGAGACAGGTGGCGCAGCCGGTGAGGCTGAGACCGAGCGTCTCGGTTAGACAGGCCATGGTGTTGGCGGTGAACAGACCGGAACAGCTTCCCTGTCCCGGACATGCGGCGCATTCGATCGTGCGCACATAATCCTCGGACACCTTCCCGACATTGTACAGTCCGATCGCTTCGAACACGGACTGCAGGTCGAGGGAATCGTCGCCGTTCCTCCCGACCTCCATGGCGCCTCCGGTGAGCATCATCATGGGGATGTTCATCCTTCCGCCGGCCATCAGCATGCCAGGCGTGACCTTGTCGCAGTTGCTGACCCCGACCCATCCGTCGAACCTGTGCGCCTGACACATGATCTCGCAGCAGTCGGAGATCGTCTCCCTGGAGACGAGCGAGTATCTCATACCCTCGTGTCCCATGGCGATACCGTCGCATACGGCGGGTACGCCGAACACGAAGGCCTTCCCTCCGGCCTCCTCGATACCTTCAACCAGCGCATCGACGAGCGTGTTGAGATGGATGTGGCCCGGGACCACGGTGTTCCAGGAATTCGCGATACCGATGAAGGGTTTCTTCATGTCCTCATCCGTGAGACCGTCGGCCCTGAGAAGGCTCCTCTGGGGAGCCTTGTCTATGCCGGTCTTCACATCATCGCTTCTCATACTTTGCATGAAAAGGTGAATAAAATCGCACTATATAATATAGGAGAGAAAGGAAAATACGGAACCGGGGGATACCCCCGGTCCTGTCGTTAAATGTTTTAGACGTTGCGAAGGACTATCTCGATGCGGACGCCGTCGGGCACCTGTACCCTCATGAGCTGCCTGAGGGCACGCTCATCTGCATCCAAGTCGATGAGTCTCTTGTGGATACGCATCTCCCAGCGATCCCAGGTCTCGCTACCCTCTCCGTCAGGACTCTTCCTGCAGGGGACCTTCAGCTTCTTCGTGGGAAGCGGAACGGGTCCACGGATAGCGACGCCGGTCCTCTGCGAGATCTCCTTGATCTTGGAGCAGACCCCATCGACCAGAGCAGAGTCGGTACCGCTGAGTGATATTCTTGCACGCTGCGACATCGAAATTACCTTCAGGCTTTCTCGACGGAGATGCAGACACCTGCAGCAACAGTCTGTCCCATATCCCTGATCGCGAACCTTCCGAGAGGTCCGAAGTCCTTGGCGGGCTCGATGACGAGGGGCTTGGTGGGCTTGAACTTGACGATTGCGTTGTCACCGTTCTTGAGGAAGCTGAGGTCCTCGAGTTTCTTTCCGGCACGCTGTGCGGAAACGATCTCAACGAGCTGGCACGCGACCTGTGCGGTGTGGACGTGGAAGACAGGAGTGTATCCAACGGTCATGACGGACGGGTGGTTCAGCACGATGATCTGTGCGGTGAAGGTCTTTGCAACGGAAGGCGGGTTGTCGACGGGTCCTGCGACGTCTCCCCTCTTGACCTGGTTCTTTGCGACTCCACCGACGTTGAATCCGACGTTGTCTCCGGGCTCTGCCAGGGGCATCTGCTCGTGGTGCATCTCGATGGACTTGACCTCTCCGACGACGTTAGAGGGCATGAAGACGACCTTGGTCTTGGGCTTCAGGACTCCGGTCTCGACACGTCCGACAGGAACGGTTCCAATACCGGTGATGGTGTAGACATCCTGGATGGGGAGCCTGAGTGCCTTGTCGGTCTCCTTCTTGGGGACGGAGAGCTGGTCGAGTGCCTGGAGCAGGGTGGGTCCCTTGTACCATGCGGTGTTGGGGGAGAGGACCTTGATGTTGTCTCCCTCGTATGCGGAAACGGGGATGAACGGGATGTTCTCTGCCTTGTTTCCGATCATCGCGAAGAGCTTCTTCATTCCGTCGACTGCCTCTTTGTACTTTGCCTCCTCGTACTTGACTGCATCCATCTTGTTGATGGCGACGATGATCTGCTTGACACCGAGGGTGGTTGCAAGGA
>JBJEZZ010000069.1:0-2099 GCA_051887655.1 Candidatus Methanomethylophilaceae archaeon
TGCTCACCAGGATCGATATCCCCAAGGATGTCATGAGCATCGTCCTCAACTGTATAATCACATTCCTCGTATGGCTCTCGGTGAGTTCCGCCGATTTCCAGTCCGCAGGACTGTTCATCATGGTCGTGTTCCTCATCGTGGCCGGACTCAGGACGTTCTTCATGGGTAACGTGGTGGAAGCATGCGAGCGTTCCGCCGGGATACATTGGACCCAGAGGGTCACCGACATACTGATGGTCACCTACAAGAACAAGGGCATAGCGCTGGCACTCTGTGCGGCCGTGCTCGTGGGCCCCATGATACCCAAGGCCATGGTGGCGATAGCCGCATCCATCATCGTCGACGTGTGCTGGGTCGCGTTCATGGACGGATACCTGTTCTCCCCCAGGAGGATGGAGAGGGAGCTCGGTACGGAAAGGGTGTGATGATGGCAGACGTTCGTCCGGTCACCGCAGGATGGTTCAACGCTTTCCGCCCGTGGACGCTGCACGGTGCGGTGGTCCCGGTGCTGCTGGGAGGCGTATGGGCGCACCTTGACGGATCGGACGAATGGTTCCTGTTGATCCTGGCACTCATCGGCGGGGTGCTCCTGCAGTCCGCATGCAACCTGCTCAACACCTACGGGGACTTCGAATCCGGTCTGGACACCGAGGAGAACCACACCCGTTCCCCAGAGCTGGTGTCCGGCAGGCTGAGGCCGAAGGACGTCCTGTACATGGGTATGGGATGCATAGGCGTGACGATGTGCCTGGGTCTCATCATGATCTACCTGACCGGATGGGGAATACTCCTGTTCGGACTGGCGGGGATCGCGGCCGCGGGCCTGTACACCGTCGGCCTGAAGTACAAGTACATCGGACTGGGTCTCCCGTCCGTGTTCATATCCATGGGGCTCCTGATGCCCCTGGGCACGTATTATCTCATGACCGGGGGGTTCACGTGGGGTCTGCTGATGGCCAGCATACCCAACGCGCTGATGATCACCGCGGTCCTCGGCGGGAACGAGCTCAGGGATTACGCATCCGACAGGGATGCGGGCGTCATGACTATGACCGTGAGAATCGGTTACGACCGTTCCATGTTCCTCTACAGGGCGATGAACACCCTGCCGTTCGTCATCGTCCCCGTTCTCATCATCGCGGGCGTACTGCCCGTACACACGCTGCTGGTGTTCCTGGCGCTGCGTCAGTGGTATGATATGTACAGCAATTCCAGGACCGCGTCCGAGGATCCGAAATCCGGGTTCATGATGGTCCCGCTGGCCTTCAAACTGAACTGGGTATTTGGACTGTTTTTAATAGTGGGCATACTATTGGGGTCAATGTTCCCTATAGGATCATGATACCATGGCCGGTGAAGATATGACAGAAGAACTCAAAGGCAACCAGTTCGAAGGTAAGGAGACCTACGTCAAGGATGTCTTCGAGGAGATCGCGGAATACTACGACAAGATGAACGGCATTATGTCCATCGGCATGGTGAAGGGTTGGCACAGGTTCATGTTCAAGAAGGCAGGCGACATCACCGGTGCCAAGGTGTGCGACATCGGCTGCGGTACCGGGGAGATCTCCTTCATGGCCGCCGAGAGGGTCGGTCCCGACGGAGAGGTCATAGGTGTGGACCTCACACCCGGCATGCTCAGGATGGCTGAGAAGAAGATGGAGACGCTTGACCTCCCCAAGAAGGTGGATTTCCGCCAGGGCGACGCGCTCTCCATGCAGTTCGACGACAACACTTTCGATCTGGTCACCTCAGGTTACATGCTCAGGAACGTCACCGACATACAGCAGGCCGTCAACGAGATGTACAGGATCCTGAAGCCCGGTGCGAAGGTCGTCGTGGCCGAGCTGTCCAAGCCCAAGAACCCCATCCTCAGATTCGGGTACAACATCTACGTCTTCCACATAGTCCCTCTGTTCGGAAGGAGATACGACAAGGGAAAGAAGATCGACGGGAAGCAGCCCGCGTACGATTGGCTCACGTCGTCCTTGGAAGGATTCCCCCACGGCAACGATATGGTGGAGATCTTCAAGAATGCCGGATTCTCCGACGCCAGGTTCTACATCAAATCCATGGGCGCCGTGAACATATACGTCGGT
>JBJEZZ010000070.1:0-34769 GCA_051887655.1 Candidatus Methanomethylophilaceae archaeon
GGAACGAACTCACACAGAAGGCAATAGCCAAAGAATGTGCGGACTGGATCCGTAAGAAGGCGAAGTTCCGTACGAACACCACATCCTCCGCGATGAATTCGTTCATCTGTATATCGAACGGGGATGAGGGAGTGTCCTACTCCCCCGTGAACGGTTTCACATCTGTGGATCTGGGATTGGAAAGAGGGAACAGCATCAGCAACTACGTGATGAAATCCGACTATTCCGAAAGCAGACAGTTCCTCAGACTGTTCGACATGGTGTGGAACGATCCTAACAGCGTGGAGGATGTCACCGACCAGGTGTTGGAGAGCATAACCGCGGCATATGTGGAGAATCCTCCGGAATACATCTACTTCATGACGCTGTACAACATCTTCAACGAATTCCTGGAGGACATATCCGAAGATTATCTTCCCAGAGAAGGTGTTGGGTTCAAGGAATCCAAGATATGGAACATGTTGTACCCGTTCCAAAGAGATGCGGTACTGTCCATAATCAATAAACTCGAAACGTACAGCGGATGCATCCTGGCGGACAGTGTCGGTCTGGGAAAGACATTCACCGCACTTGCCGTGATAAAGTATTACGAATGCAGGAACAAGAACGTCCTCGTCCTGTGTCCCAAGAAACTGTCCGAGAATTGGAACACGTACCGCAACAGATACCGCAACAATCCACTTTCTGACGACCGTCTGCGTTACGATGTACTGTATCATACGGACCTGTCACGCAACAGAGGCAGATCCAACGGTATGGAACTCTCGCAGATCATGTGGGAGAATTACGATCTGGTGGTGATCGACGAATCCCACAACTTCAGGAACGGTGTGGATACGCACAGCGAAGGTACCCGTAAGAACCGTTACAAGAAATTGCTGGAGGATGTCGTGGAGAAAGGTGTGGAGACCAAAGTGCTCATGTTGTCGGCCACACCCGTCAACAACCGTTTCGGCGATCTTTACAATCAATTGAAGGTAGCATTCGCCGGGAACAGGGAACTGTCCTCCAAGAATCTGAAGACATCCTACGCGATAGACGATATATTCGCACAGGCACAGAGGGCATTCAAAAGATGGAGCGACCTCCCTGCCGAGGAGAGGACGACGGAACAGCTGCAACGTATGTTGGATTTCGATTTCTTCACCGTACTGGACAGCGTGACCATCGCTCGTTCCCGCCGTCACATAGAGAGATATTATTCCATGGAAGGGATCGGAAGGTTCCCGACCCGTCTTTCCCCGATATCCCTACGTCCCGGGATAACGGATCTCGACGGTGCCGTGTCGTACGGTGAGATAAACGCCATGCTGGAGAGACTCACCCTGGCGGTTTACATACCGACGGAGTTCCTTCTGCCCAGCAAGAGGGCCAAATATGTCGGACCTGAGAACGTGAACCGTTCAGGACGCGAACAGGGTATCAGAAAACTCATGTCCATATCTCTTTTGAAGAGATTGGAGAGCTCCGTTCACTCTTTCAGGATCACACTCGGGAAGGTACTTTACAAGGTCAACGAAGCGATCTCGTCCATCGATACGTATGTGAACAAAGGCATCGACACGATCGTGGATACGAACGTGATCGATATCGACGAAACAGACCCAGATATGGATAACGACGAGATCTATGCCGCAGAGAAGGATATAAAGATCGAGATCGCGGACATGGATTACATCTCCTGGCGTGTAAGACTGGTATCCGACCGCGATATCATGACGGATCTCCTGGAATCGCTGGAACCGATAACTCCGGAACACGATCTCAAACTGAATACGTTGCGTGATATGATCCTTGAAAAATGCAGGGAACCCATCAATGAAGGCAATAGGAAGGTCCTGATATTCTCCGCATTCTCCGATACCGCGGATTACCTCTACAAGGAATTGTCGAAGGATCCTGCACTCGGAGGCATGTATTTCGGAAAGGTGACCGGTACCGGAGGTTCCGTATCCACACTTCCGCATGTAGGTACCGATTTCAATGACGTCCTGACATGTTTCTCGCCCATATCCAAGGATAAGGAATCGTCACTTCCTGATGTCGACGGGGAGATAGACATCCTGATCGGAACCGATTGCATATCCGAAGGTCAGAACCTCCAGGATTGTGATTTCTGCGTCAACTATGATATCCATTGGAATCCCGTACGTATAATCCAGAGGTTCGGAAGGGTGGATCGTATCGGAAGCAGGAACGAAAGGATACAACTGGTGAACTTCTGGCCGGATGTGGATCTGGACGAATACATCAATCTTAAGAGCAGGGTGGAGGACCGCATGAAGATCTCCGTCATGACCTCGACAGGTGATGACGACCCCATCAACCTGGATGAACGCGGGGATCTCGATTACAGGAAACAACAACTCAAAAGGTTGCAGGAGGAGGTCGTGGATATCGAGGATATGCAGTCCGGCGTATCCATATTGGACCTCGGTCTCAACGAGTTCCGTCTGGACCTGTTGGAATATATCAAAACGCACGGCGATCTTGACGGAGCACCGTTCGGACTGCATACGGTGGTGCCGTCGTCCGATAACGTGCCGCCCGGCATAATATTCGTACTGAAGAACATCAATAACAATATCAATCGCGATAAGCAGAACAGACTGCACCCGTTCTACATGGTGTACATATCCGATGACGGTCGGATCGTATGCGATCACCTGAATCCGAAGAAGATGCTCGATATCATGAGATCGGAATGCAAAGATCATGATCGCCCGTATGACGATCTGTGTTCCATATTCAATGAAGAGACGGACAACGGGAAGAACATGGCACATGTATCCGAACTTCTGAGCGAATCGATAGATACGATAATCGAGAAGAAAGAACAGTCCGACCTGGACAGTTTCTTCTCCGGAGGGGACGTGAGTTTCACCGATCCCGGGATAAAAGGGTTGGATGATTTCGAATTGATCTGTTTCACGGTGGTCAGATGAGTTATGGGTTGCCCCCTTCCACGAATGTGAACAGGCAGATATCCAAGGATAGGATAATCGAGAAGGCAGAGCTTTCCGGGAAGGACAGGTCATTGTTCGAGTCTACCGTACATCGTGTGTTCATATCCAACGAGATATCTCCGAAGACGGTGAACATCCCTCCCGGGAACGATGTGAAAAGCATATTCGTATTGAAGGTGGAACTCCGGGAGAACGAATGTGATGATCGCATAATCTCCGCACTGTTCAGGGCGATAGATCAGAAGATGATATTGATTCTGGAATCCGGAATAAGGTGCCGTCCGATAGTATTCAGGAAGATCCAGATAGACAAAGGGTGGATGTTCACGGACGACATATCGATCGTACTCAGCGGATTGGACCTGGATGACGTATGGTTCGACATGATCTCCGCAATAGGGGATCTCGGATTCAGACCCGGTGATGACATCGATTCATTGATAGACCTTCATGCGAAGAAGAAGGTCCTTTCCGCGAAGATAGAGAGATTGGAAAGAAGCATATCCTCCGACAGCCAACCCAGAAGACAGAGGGAGATGTATGCCGAACTCAAATCCCTGAAGAAGGAATTGGAAGAGCTGGAAAGACGCTGAATACGTCACCATGCCTACGATATCGGGCATGTGGCACAATTCATCCTGCGAGTATATCGGAATTGTTTTTATCCTGTCTATTGAGATACGGGGGCAATGACGACAGTAACACCCGCCGCCAAGGCGAATCTCGAAGCCGCGGAACGCGGCTCCAGGATAATGTCCGAGATAGACCGTGCCAAGGATGCACCGGATGCCGTCAACGATGAGGTCCTTCTCAAGATCATCGGCGACAACAAGGATACCGAATACGGAAGGAGATACGGGTTCGCCGACATACATGATGTGGATGATTACAGGAAGAAGGTCCCGTTCTCCACGTTCGACGACTACGCCGAGATGGTGTACCGCGAGCTCGAGAAGGGCGAGAGCGGACTGCATTCCGTGTACGGCGTGAACCAGTACAACAAATCGTCCGGTACCATGGGCAACCCCAAGAAGATCCCCATGTCCGCCATATCAATGGATTATCTGACCGACGTGGTCGGGGGATACCCGTTCGCCATGGCGAGATCCGTTCTGGGCGACGGTGCCATAGCCGGCAAGACCCTGTCGGTCGTGGAGGCTTCGGCGGTACAGACCATAAACGGGAAGATCTACTGCGGCGTGTCCGCGCAGTTCGTCATAAGATGGATACTGGAACATCCCGAGATGTACACCTCCCCCGCGGAGGCCACGCGTCCCCACCCCGAGACCAACGCCAGATACCTGCATGCGAGATACGGTCTGATGGAGAGGGATGTGTCCATGCTCCATTCCACGTTCTCCACGTTCCTGCTGGATCTGTTCCACTACATCGAGAACAACTGGGAGATGCTCTGCAACGACATCGAGAAGGGTACCATAGACGAATCGATCCGCATGCCGGACGACGTACGTGCCAAACTGGAATCCGAACTGGTACCCATGCCCGAGCGTGCGAACGAGCTCAGATCCGTATTCTCGTCCGGATTCGACAGCACCATGGCGAGGAGGATATGGCCCAACCTTTCGTTCATATCGGCCGTCGTGACCGGTACCTTCGCCGCATACCTGCAGCAGCTCAGGGACGGGTACATCGGCGACCTCCCCGTGCTGCCCACCGGACTGACCGCATCCGAGGGTGCGTTCACCATACCCTACGAGTTCGACAACCCCCTCACCATACCCACCGTCGGTTCCGCGTTCTTCGAGTTCCTCCCCATTGGCGAGGAGGATCCCTCCAAGACCCTGACGGTCGGACAGCTCGAAGTCGGAGGGGAATACGAGGTCATCGTGACCACGTTCTCCGGTCTGTACCGTTACAGGACGCGCGACGCGGTCCGCGTGGAGGCGTTCGTCGACAAGATGCCTGCGATCGCATACCTGTACAGGATCGACCTGTGCGTGAATCTCAACGGGGAGAAGACGTACGAACCCGCACTGCGCAAGGCGATGGACGACACCGCATCCGAACTCGGGTTCAGATACCTCGATTTCTGCGTGCACCCCAACACGGACGTGACGCCGTCCTGTTATTCATTCTACATAGAGAAGACCTCCTTCCCGGACGGCCTGACCGCGGCCGGGGTGGCGGAATGCCTCCAGAGGAACCTGATAAAGGCCAATCCGCTCCTGGAGTACAAGTTCGAACGCAACCTGTGCGGACCCGTCACGGTGGATATGCTCCAGGACGAGACGTATCTTCTGTACCGCGACAAGCTGATCCTCAAGGGAGGCGCATCCACGCAGGTGAAACCCGTTAAGATAATAATGAACGAAGCACAGCTCCGTTTCTTCAGGATATTGGTCGACAGAGATATCCAGTGATACGAGAAGGTGAGACACAATGGCAATCGCAAAGAACGGAAACAAGATAGAGGCTACCGTCGTAGGGAAACTGGATACCGCCACGTCCCCGGCGTTCGAGGCCGAGATGGCGAAATATCTGGATGACAACACCGATGAGATCGTGCTGGATCTCAAGGATTCCATATACATCTCCAGTGCGGGACTCAGGGTGATCCTCGCCCTGGAGAAGAAGATGGAGAACGTGGACGGTTCCCTCAGGATAATCAATGTGCCCGACCTCATAATGGAAGTGTTCACCGAGACCGGGCTGTCCGATATACTGGCGTTGGAGTGAATCTCACGTGAAGGAGAGTTCCCCCAACGATTACATCGCGGGCAAGGTGCTTAGATCCAATCTTCTGGTGACCATACTGGTGACCCTGTCCGCCACATTGAGCATAGTACTGAACAGTCTGATCGTGGGAAGGTATCTCGGCGCCGATGCGCTGGCCGTGTTCGGACTGTCTTCGCCGGTGCTGATCCTGCTCTCCGCGTTCGCCGGTGTGTTCGGGAACGGGGGTACCATCGTATGTGCGAGATACCTCGGACCCGGCGACGCACGCGCCATACGCAACAACTTCACCGTGACGATGCTCGCATCCGTCGCCGTGGGTGCCGTATGCACACTTTTGGTGGCGGCGTTGGCATCGCCTCTGACCGTGGCGCTGGGCGGTACCGAATCCATGCACGACATGATGACCGGTTACATAATCGGGCTGGCACTGTCGTCGATACCTTTCCTCATAGCCCAGAACCTCCTGCTGTACATCAGGATGGACGGGAGTCAGAAGCTGGCCCTGGTGGCCATACTGGTGACGGTGATCTCCGACGTGGGATTCGCCATATTCAGCGTCACATCGGATATAGGGATGACGGGAGTGGGTCTTGCCATAGGCGTCAGCAACATATTGTGTATGATCGTCTGCGGACTGCATTTCCTCAAGAAGGGCCGCAGGTTGGGTTTTGCCAGACCCTATGACGTGAAGAGGGAGCTCTCGGACGTCGTATCCGCGGGCATACCCACCGCGATAAACCGCGGTTCCCAGACCCTCAAGAACCTGTTCCTCAACAACTACCTGATGATCATGGTCGGAACGTCGGCCGTCGTGGCACTGTCGGTGCAGACCAGCGTCTATCAGTTCACGATCGCGATATGCACCGGATACGGCATCACGGTGGCCATGATGTGCGGTATGTTCTACGGCGAGAGGGACAAGGCATCCATGGTGTCCACCCTCCGCGTGTCCGTGAGATCAGGATTCATACTGTCCACGCTAGTGGCGATACCCCTGTTCATACTCGCACCCGACATCACGACCATGTTCATCAAGGACGGAGGGGATCCGGAGGAATGTGTGAACGCGGTCAGACTGTTCATGATCAGTCTCCCCACATCCACCGTCTGCCTGATCCTGCTGTACCTCCATCAGACCCTGGGCAACATGATGCTCTGCAACGCGATCTCCCTCACACGCGGATTCCTCTACGTGCTGTTGGTATCTGTCGCGCTGTATCCTGCGATAGGTACGGATGCGGTATGGATATCGTTCGCCCTCGCGGATGTGCTTTCGATCCTGACGCTGATGGTCGCGATACGCTTCAAGACTGGACGCTTCCCCAGGTCCCTGGAGGACATGATTGTCACGCCCGACGGGTTCGACGGCATAACGGATATCTGTTCGATCACCATCCACGACGACATCGATGAGGTCATGGCGCTGACAACCTCCATCGAGGGAGCCTGCCTCGAAAAAGGGGTGGACGAGGAGCGTGCGCACAAGGTCGCGTTGTGCATAGAGGAGATGGCAGGCAACGTCGTCAAGTTCGCGTTCTCCGACGAGAAACAGCACTGCATGGATATCCGTGTGCTGCTCCAGAACGGCGACCTGATATTCCGTCTCAGGGACGACGGTGTTGCCTTCAACCCGTTGGAGGAGGTCTCTGAAGACCATCTGGGCATCAGGGTGGTGAGGGCCACCGCCAAATCCATAAACTACAGCAATTCGATAGGTCTCAACAACCTCACAGTGGTGATATGATGGGCATCGCGGATATCGAGACCATACTGAGGCGCAGTCTCAAATGGTTCGTGATATCCGTGATACTGGCCGCCGCCATCACCGGGGCGGTCCTGTCCGCATTCACCGACGATCTGCTGGAAGTATACGACAGGATGGCCCTGTGGAACCTGTTGGCCATGATCGCCTTCCTGGTGGCCATGATCAACCCGGTGCTCCACAGGGGGATCTGCGGGGAGAACGTGGACCTGAAGAACGGTGCGATATTGTGCTTCGCATTCGCCGTGATGTCCATGTTCACCTGCCTGGGGGTGAACGAACCCACCAGACCGTTCCTCCTCAACTTCGGGTTCATAGTACCGATGATGGCGGGTTTCGCCGGAGGATGGAGGCTCAGCCTCCCCGTGACGCTGATCTCCGCCGCGATGCAGATCGTGTTCTTCGGACCGAACGAGCACACCCTGGCATCGATATCCGTGCTGATCGTGTCCGGAGCGGTCTCCGGACTGTGGCCCGACAGGGACACGTCGGAACCGGGGAGCATAAATCTGTATCCTGTCCCGCTGATCATCGCGTTCACCGCTGCTGTGGCGTCCTTCGCCGCACTCTCCAACGATATGTCCCTGAAGGATTCCCTCGTGAATTCGCTGATCTATTCGCTCATGCCCTTCGCATTGGCAGGCGTACTGTCCACCGTAGGTTACGAACTCATCATACAGTTCGTGACGTTCAGGTCCGATGCGCTGAGGAGCAGGAACGATCTGCAGGTCGCGCACGACATACAGATGTCTGCGGTACCGAAGGAGTTCCCCGGGGAGGGATACGTGCGCTTCGGATCCCACATGGAATCCGCCGTCGAGGTAGGAGGGGATTTCTACGACGTTTTCGGCATAAAGGAAGGGCTCATAGGCATGGTCATGGCGGACGTCTCCGGAAAAGGATTGCCGGCGGCATTGTTCATGATGAGGGCCCAGGCCACCATCCGTGCCAACGCCATGACCGGACTCCCGCCGCACGAGATACTGAGACGTTCCAACATGGAACTGATCCAAAGGAACGATGTGGGACAGTTCGTCACCGTATGGGTTGGGATACTGGACACCGATACCGGACTGCTCACATATTCCAATGCAGGACATACCCCTCCGTACATCCGCCGTTCCGGAGGCTTCGGGAGGATGGAATGCAACAAGGGCCTGGTCATGGGATTCAGCAGGAAGGCGAAGTACGTCACCGAATCCGTGGAGCTCTCGGACGGGGACGCGATATTCCTCTACACGGACGGGGTGAACGAGGCATTCGATCAGGATCAGGAACAGTACGGACAGGACAGACTCGCATCCGTACTGGAGAGATCGTCATCCCTCGGGCCGCAGGAGATAGTCGATTCTGTTAGAGAGGATATAAGGTCGTTCGTGGGGGATGCGGAGATGTCCGACGACATAACCATGCTGTGCATGTCCGCGGACTTCGGCGACCGCAGGCACATATCCTGCAGATCGGACAAGTCCCTTCTTAACGGCATAATAGACGAGATACACGGATACCTCATATCCGAAGGATGTCCCGAGAAGGATGCCCTGAAGCTCGACATAGTGACGGAGGAGCTGTTCGTGAACATCTGCAACTACTCCTACGAGAACGGCGACGGTCCCGCGGACATACGTTATTCTATCAGGGACGGCGTCGTGGAGATGACCTTCGAGGATTCCGGGATACCTTTCGACCCCACCGGACGCGGGGAGGTGGTCCTGGACGAGGACATATCCAAATGGCCGATCGGCGGCCTCGGGGTGCACATGTCCATAAAGCTCACGGATTCCGCCCATTACAAGAGGATCGGCGGCAGGAACATCTTCACCGTGCGCAAACGCGTGGGCAAAGATCGAATCTCATGATTCCGGACCGTCGAAACCGAACGCGGCGTAATCGCCGCGGGTGAACCTGTGGTACGTCATCGGTCCGCAGTCGGAGTCTATGCAGTAGATGTACGGGTCGGTACCGTCGGTGAAGTATGCGATATGATCGAACCCGTCCCCTTCCACCCCCTTCCACACCAGACCGTCTGATATCGATGACAGCCTCTCCCTCAGAACGTCCGGGGTATCGTGAGACATGACGGAATCCACCATCACCCTCAGGACGGGACTCACGGGGAGCCCGGACACGTATCCGCACCCTTCCTCCGGGACGGTGATCCTGATCCTTCCGTCCTCGACGGAGCATTCCACATCGCCGAGCCTGGGACGTACACCCTCCCTGAATGCGGCGAGACCTTTCCCGATGTCCGTGTCGGAGGTGTCCATGGGAAGGTAGAGGCTGACCGAACCCGATGATTGGCCCAACTTCACCTGCATCTCCTGTATCGCGGATACGATCCTCTCCTCAAGTCCGTCGAAGGTCATGATGTTCACGCTTGCGTACCGTGTATGTGATCTCCTCCGTATTTCAATATGTTCGGGCAACCAACCGTCACGTAACATTCTCCGCACAGTGGATATGTTCCGTATCCACGGTATCGGCGAAGGATATCCGACCGTACATCCAGAAGGCTGTTCCGCATGATGTACTGTCTCTGAAAAAAAGATGGGGGATCTCCCCCTTGTTTCAATCCCTCACCGGGGGGAAGAAGAATCCCGCGGTCATGCCGAGGTAGTTGGCGCCGGAGTATCCGGGGTACCTCTTGTTGACCTTGGCGGTGAACTCCTCTGCCGATGTGGATACGGATGCGATACCCTTCAGTTCCCTGAGATATGCGATCTTGGTCTCCACATCCTCCCTGTTCTCGGGGCCGTAATGGGATGAGAGGGACAGTGTGAATCCTCTGTCGGGATATCCCTGGAGGTTGGCGATGATCGCATCCGCATGTCCCGCACCCGCGACGATGGAGTGGCAGTCGTGTCCGAGCATGTGGATGTACACGGTCTTGATCTCCGGGATCTCCACCTCGAAGACCGTGCCATCCTTACCGTCCGGATCGATTCGAAAAAGCGCGGAGTGGGAGATTCGAACTCCCGTGGAGATGCTCCACCGGTTTTCAAGACCGGCGCCGTAGGCCAAACTTAGCTAACTCCGCCTGTGAACGGCATACGTGACGTTATTATTAACCGTATCGCACGCTGCCCCTGTCGAGGAAGAACTCCTTGACCTCCTTCACGACGTCCGTGGCCGGGACGGCATCCAGATCCTTGGCGAACCTTCCCGCCCTCTGATCCATTATGATGGCCATGCCGTAATCCGATTCGGTCCTGATCAGACGCCCGATGGCCTGCTTCATCTTCCTTATCGCAGGCACCTCCGATACGAATCTGAATCCGACACCGTCGCCGTACTTGCTGTCGAACATATCCCTCATGGCATTGTTCTCCAGGTTCGGCGGGGCGTACGGGACGCCGACGATGATGACCATGTTCAGCTGATCGCCGGGGAAGTCCATGCCCTCGGCGATGGATCCGCCCATGACACAGAAGAACACACCGTCCCTCCCGGAGCGGAACGCCTCCAGCGCCCGTTTGGTCTTGAACTTGTCGTATGTCTCCCAGTACTTCGGTTTCCTGATGTCCCTGTCCAGGATGGGTCTCATGTCCCTCATCTTGTCGTAGGAGGTGAACATCACCATGGTGTTCACGGACACCGAATTGACCGCTTTGACGATCCTGCGCTCGATGTTGTTCTTCATGTAAGGATATCTCTTGAGATCCTCCTGTCTCATGGTCACATCCGTGAGATAGATCGTCCTGCGGTTCTCCTTGGGGAACGGGGAAGGATAGGTGTTCGAGAACGTATCGTTGGGGAGACCGAGGGTCCTGATGTACTGGTCCAGCGGCCTCAGCGTACCGGACATATGGATCGCACCCTTCTGTCTCCTGATGAAATAGGTGACGTCGCGCGGGTCTATGCACGAAGCGGACAGGAACTCCCCGTCCTCGTCCACCTTGATCGAGCGGATGTAACTGTCGTCGGAGGTCATCATCCATTTCTTAAGTGATAATCCGAGGGACAGCATGTGGGATTCCCCGACCTCGTTATTCTCTACTAGTTTCTGCACCCTCTGCTCTCCCAGACCGGTCATCTGATCCAACGCCAGATTCAGATTGGCGCGTGTGATGTTGAATCTGGAGAATATCCTGTCCTCCACCTCGCCGGGCTTCAGAAGCGCCTCCTTGCTCTTCAGACCCAGCTTCTCGTTGGCCAGCGCACGTATGGTACCCTTCATGAACTCCAGGAACTTGGACAGTCTGACGCCCTCGCACAGGTAGACGTCCTCCTTCATCGTGGTCGCCTCGTCCATCGCGTTGGATACGTCGGCGATGGAGATCCTGAAGCTCCCCTGGCTCCTGGCCGAATCCACAAGGTTGTGCGCCTCGTCTATGATCAGGAGGATGTGATCCTCGTCCACATCCATGTTCTTGATGAAATTCGTCCTGATCTCCTCGGACAGGATGTGCACATAGGGTACGGCGACGACGTCCGCGCCCTTCATCAGCAGTTTGCGCATCTCGTACGGGCATACTCCCAGCTTTATGCAGTATTCATCGAGGTCGTTCGATTGCGGGAAATTCTTCCTGCAGTACGACTCCACCTCGGAGAGTCTGTCCTTGACGTTGCGGAAGTACGGGCACCTGTTCTTGGACTTGCTGTCCTCGCACATGCGTGCCAGGAGTCCCGATCCGTCGCCCTCGGTACCGGGCGCTCCCCTGAACTGCGGACAGGATTTGTTGCGTCCGAGGATGGTGACGCCGAACACGGGTCTCAGTTTGGATATGGCCCTGAGCTCCTTCATCACCTGATCGCTCTGGGTGATCGTACGGCTCATGTAGATGATCCTCTTGTTGCGGGGGATGGAATGCTCCAAGGCGGAAGCGAGGGAGACGATGGTCTTCCCCGTACCGGTACCGGATTCTATGACGGCATGCCTCCCCTGATCCAAAGCATCCCTTATGTCGGAGATGATGGTCAGCTGCCCTTCCCTCGGTTCGTACGGGAGGTACGGTGCGGACATGTGCTCCCTGTCGCTGACGAGTTTCGGTTCGGATCTTTTAGATGATATCTCGAAGAGACCCATCTGGTTGCTCTTGAGTCCTGTGTTTGGCCTGTTGCATTGGGGGCACCTCTCCATCCCGGGGTACAAAAGCGAACCGCAACTGCCGCAGAACTCGACCATACCGGCCAATCACGGATGTCCGATATAAAGATGGCTGGGATATCGTATACAGTATGCAAAGCGACGCGATGGTGTGCCTGCAAAATACCTAAATCATCGGTCGATATACGCGGGGACATGGCAGAGAACTTGAGCAGATGCGACGACCTGATCGCGAAATTCGTCGATACCAAAGCGATAATCCCCGAACTTCCGGTCAGCAAGTTGCGCACGCTCCTTATGGAACTCGATGTCCTGATCGACGAATTCGAGAGGGAGATGTCCATCATGTACATCTCCGGGAACTACACGAGCAGTTCCCATCTGTGCACCATGGTGCTCAGGGGAAAGAACGATGATGAGATCAAGGACATAATGTCCATGATCAGGAAGGATCTCCTGCAGGAGATCGAATCCAGGAAGAATCTCTGACCGGACGTCACTCGTCCGGTCTCTTTATACCCAACGCGCCTATGGCCTCGTCCATCTCGGGAAGGCCGTGGCGCATCGATTTCAGGAGATACTTCTCCGACTTCTCTATATTGCCCTGTTCCATCAGACGGGACGCTATGTCCTGACAGAGGTCCACGAGCATCTGTTTGTTGCCGACGGCACCGTTGAGCACAGAACTCTCCAGGAGGTCGCATGCGACCATATGGTCGTCCAGCGATCCGTTCCTGTCCCCGAGGTCCTCCCTCACGTCCCCTCTGTACATGTAGCACAGGGTCAGCAGATACGGATCCTCTATCTCGCCGTGATCGTACAGGTACTGTCCGACCCTGACGGCCATGTCGTAGTGTGCGAGCGATCCCTTCAGGTCGCCGGAGGATTTCAGCGCCTCCCCCATTATGCCCTCGACGTCCATGCGCCTGTTGTCCGCCCACACGTCGTTCTTCCCGGAGAGGGAATCCGATGCCTTCCTGAGGAACGGCATCGCCTCTGCATGATATCCTTCATCCATCAGGTCCTCGGCGCAGTTGATGCACATGATCACGATGTCCTTCAGGGAGAAGTACCTGGTGCCGCTCCTCAGTTCGGGAAGCCTCTCGGCTATGCGCGAATAGTCCGCCACCATGACGTCGTTGCCGCTGCCGCAGAAGAGCTGTCCGTGGTTCTCGTACGCACGGATGAACAGACCGAGATCGGTGGGGATGCCCTTCCTCTCCCTGATCAGTATGGTCTCGATGGCCTCCTCGAAATCCGATTCGGCGGCCACGTACGATTCCATCATCATGAGGACAGTACCGCGGTTGATGTATGCCTCCAGCAGCTCGTCGCTGTCACCGGCATCCTCGAGATGGGAGATCTTTGTGTTGTATGCGGAAAGTGCCTCTTCCAAACGCTCCTCTGACGACATCGTGCCGCCAATCTTCCGCTCCCGATAAAACCTTGTCCGTATTCCGATGTATTCTTTGATTCTATATTGAATATTATTATACATCCTATCGCACCTTGATTAAATATCATGGAACTCTGCACCCTCCATGGACCGCCGCCGGAAGCGCGTACTCGCCATACATGACATCTCCTGTTTCGGAAGATGCTCCCTCACCGCAGCTTTGCCGATAATCTCGGCGTCGGGCGTGGAATGCACCGTCATGCCCACGGCTGTACTGTCGACGCACACCGGCGGATTCACGGGATTCACGTTCAGGGACATGACCGACGACATGGTACCGATCGCGGACCACTGGAGCTCCCTCGGTCTCGGGTTCGATGCGATATACACCGGATACCTGGGATCGGCGAGACAGATCTCCGTCGTCAGGGACATGTTCGAAAGATTCGGGAAGGATGCCCTGAAGATCGCGGATCCGGCGATGGCCGACAACGGAGAGATGTACCCCTTATTCGACATGGGATTCGCGAAGGAGATGGGCACACTGTGCGCGGACGCTGATATCATCGTACCCAACATGACCGAGGCCTGCTTCATGCTTGGCCGCCAGTATGAGGAGGGGCCCTACACCGAAGGATATGTAAGGGGGATCATGAAGGACCTCTCCGCCATGGGGCCGGAGAGGGTCGTGCTCACGGGCGTGTCCGTAGAGAAGGGGAGGTCAGGCGCGGCCACGTACGATTCCTCCACGGGGAGGACGTCGTTCGTCTCCAGGGAGACCGTTCCCGGCATCTATCACGGTACCGGCGATGTGTACGCGTCCGCCCTGGTGGCATCGCTGATGAACGGACGTTCCCTGGAGGATTCGGCATCCATAGCCGTGGATTTCACCGTAGGGAGCATCATCAGAACGCACGATATGGGCACGGACGTCCGTTTCGGCGTGGATTTCGAAGAGGGTCTCTTCGATCTTACGAAGGCGATAAGATGTCTCTGAGACTGGAGTTCGTGGGTGAGGATGAATTGTCCGAAGTGGCGGACATGGCCGACGGGATCTGGCATGAGTATTTCCCGTTCATACTGTCGGAGAAGCAGATAGACTACATGGTGGACCTGTACCAATCCGAGAGGGCCATGGTCCAACAGGTGGCCGAGAAGGGATACAGATATGCGTTCATCGTCACCGACGAGGGACGCGTCGGATACACGGGGATAAGCAGTTCCGGGAACAGGATGTTCATAAGCAAGCTGTACCTGAAGAAGGAGTACAGGGGCAGGGGGTACGGTACCGCCGCCATGCACGAGATATTCAGGATCGGCAGGGACGAGGGACTCGGATCCGTCTATCTCACCGTCAACAAACGCAACGAGCGCGCGATAAGATCGTACACGTCCAATGGGTTTAAGACGATCCAGAGCATCGTCACGGACATAGGCGACGGATTCGTCATGGACGATTACGTCATGGAGAAAGTGCTCTGAATGTTCATACCCACCACCATGGAGGAGATGGGATCCCTCGGATGGGATCGGGCCGATGTCATATTGGTCTCCGGCGATACGTACATCGATTCGCCGTACAACGGTTCCGCCATCATCGGCCATTGGCTGATCGAGAACGGGTTCAGGGTGGGCATCATAGCGCAGCCGTCCATGGACGGCGGGGACGACATCATGCGCCTCGGGGCACCGAAGCTTTTCTGGAGCGTGTCCGCGGGTTCCGTGGACTCGATGGTGGCCAATCACACCCCCACGGGGAAGTTCCGCAAGGACGACGATTTCACACCCGGGGGGATCAACGACCGCCGTCCCGACAGGGCGTGCATAGCGTACACCAATCTGATCAAGAGGTACTGCAAAGGGGTGCCTGTTGTATTGGGAGGAATAGAGGCGAGCCTCAGACGCGTGGCGCATTACGATGCGTGGTCCGATTCCGTCAGGAGATCCGTACTTCCGGATTCCAAAGCGGACATCATCACATACGGCATGGCCGAGAGGTCCAATCTCATGCTGGCGATGATGATGCGCGACGGACGCGATTGGTCGTCCGTCAGGGGCATATGCCGCATGTCCGACAGGATCCCGGACGGATACATCGAGATACCCGGGTTCGAAGAATGCAAAGCGGATCCGAAGGCGTTCATGCGTGCGTTCAAACTGTTCTACGACAACAGCGATCCGCGTACCGCGAAGGGATTGGCGCAGAGACACGGCGACAGGTATCTGATACAGAACCCGCCGTCTGTACCCGCTGACACCGCCCTGTTGGACAGGATATACGGCATGGACTTCGAATACCGCGTCCATCCGTACTATGTCGCCGGGGGACACGTGAAGGCGATGGATACAATAAAGAATTCCATCACCACCCACCGCGGATGCTACGGCGAATGCAACTTCTGTGCCATCGCCGTCATGCAGGGGCGCGAGGTGGTCTCCAGGAGCGAGGAGTCGATAATCGCCGAGGCGGAACGCATCGCATCTGCCCCTGGATTCGACGGCACCATTCGCGATGTGGGAGGTCCCACCGCCAACATGTACGGCATCGAGTGTCCGCGCAAGAGGAACGGCGCATGCAAGGACAAGAGATGCATGTTCCCCAAGGTGTGCGCCTCGCTGAATCCCGACCATTCGCGTCAGATCGCACTTCTGAGAAGGATATCCTCCATAGACGGCGTGAAGAAGGTGTTCATCGCATCCGGCATCAGACACGATCTGATACTGGCGGATAAGGAGCACGGGGAGGAGTATCTCAGGGAACTGATCGTCGGCGGACACATATCCGGACAGATGAAGATAGCGCCTGAGCATGTGTCCGACGATGTCCTGAGGCTCATGGGGAAACCTCCGAGCTCCGTACTGCTGGAGTTCAGGGACCTGTTCGAGAAGGTGAAGAAGGACACCGGGAAGGAGGTGTATCTCACGTACTACCTGATAGCCGCCCATCCCGGATGCCACGAGCACCACATGAAGGAGCTCGTCGAGTTCTGCCACGACCGTTTGAAGACCATACCCGAACAGGTGCAGATCTTCACCCCCACACCGTCCACGGTGTCCACCATGATGTACCACGTGCGCAGGGATTGGAACGACACGGTCAACATCAAAGCGGAACACTCCATGCAGATGAAACAGCGCCAGAAGGACATCGTACTCTCGGTCAAGAGCAACGCCCGCGACAGGGTGCCGAAAGGTATGGGCGCACCTTCGGATAAACACTACAAAACAACAGTTGTATCCTCTAAAAAGGACGCCCGTCCCAAAGGGAACTCCGGCAAAGGTTCCGTGAGGAACGGTCCCGGGAAAGGGACCGGGAAGGGCGGATTCCGCAAAAACAGATGAACTGCCGCACCGATGTTCCGGAAATCCTGTCGGACATTGATAAATATGGAGACGGCGATGAAATTTGAAGGATTCCGGCGCACGTCCGCGGGAAGCCAGAAGGACAAGGAGGTGGGGCGTATCAGATTCACGGTACCGATTGTGACAATAGCCATCGTAATGATGACGTTCATCATACAGCCGGCGTTCTCCATCTCGTTGGAATCCACGTCCGTACTCACCGACGGTGTCGTGGAGATACTTCCCAAGCAGAACGGCATTACCGAGGAGGTCGTGTCCTCGAATGAGGACAACGGTACCGCGACGGTGACACCTTCCACACCCACCGATGAGGAGATAGAGAATGGGGCCGACGGTGCCGTCGATGTTCTGCCGCCCGGTGACGGCGAAAGTTGGACGAGCAGCAGCAGTGAGAAGAACATCGTGCTCACGATCCCGAGTAATGTCGAGTATTGCCTCATGATCACCGCATCCTCGTCCAAGAACAACCCCAATCCCGTGACCATCACTCTGAACGGCAGCAGGGTTTCGTACGATCAGCCTGTGGGTTCGATAGACGAACCGAGCGTCTATTACTACTACACGGAAGGCACGAGTGTGGCCATGTCATCTGAGATCAAATGGGGAACCACCGGTGAGACCCTGACCGTCACGATCAAGGCCGCGGGTAATGTGGAGAACATCTCGATAAGGCTCCTCCTGAAGGATTCGTCATCATCGACATGATTATACCGCCGTCGATATATCGCACGGAGCATGATCGATGAAGGATGCCGCATCCTTGCGGAGAACGGCGACACGTCCGCACAGTACCACCTCGGGATATCCTACTTCAACGGTGACGGTGTGGAGAGATCCTATGACGAGGCATTGAGATGGTTCACCATGGCCGCGGAGAGCGGCCACGTCGATGCCCAGTTCCACATGGGGTGGATGCATTATTACGGCGAAGGTGCCGAACAGTCCTATCCGGAGACGATCAGATGGTTCACCATTGCCGGGAACAACGGACACGGATCCGCACAGTTCTATCTCGGCCAGATGTACGAGTACGGGATAGGGACCGAACCGTCGGATGATGATGCCTTCATATGGTATTCCAAGGCGGCGGAGAACGGCAATGCCGATGCGCAGTTCCACCTCGCATGGATGTACAGGACGGGAAGGGGGACGGAACAATCCCCCGAGGGCGCGATAAGATGGTTCGTGATGTCCGCAGGGAACGGATGTGCGGATGCACAATCCGCACTCGGAGTGGCATACTTCAACGGGGATACGGTCCCGCAGTCCTACGAGGCCGCCGCGGCATGGTTCGCCAAGGCTGCGGAACAGGGGAACGCCGATGCCCAATGCAATCTGGGACTGTCGTACTACGGAGGGTACGGGGTCGAACAGTCCTTTGAGAAAGCGGCCGAACTGTACATCAAGAGCGCGGAGCAGGACAATGCGTACGCACAGTTCAGTCTGGGCATCATGTACCAATACGGCGAAGGCGTGGAACAGTCCTTCGAGAAAGCGGCGGATTGGTACAGGAGGAGCGCCGATCAGGGCAATCCCGGAGCGCAGTACCGTCTTTCGCTGCTGTACAGGGAGGGTCTCGGCGTGACCCAATCCGAATCGAAGGCGGACGAATTGCTGAGGTCGTCCGCCGAACAGGGATACGCCGATGCCGTCTCCGACATCGGCAGGAAGAACGGCGGCGGGACCGCACACTGAGCGCGTGGTGCACGTTCCCGCCGTAAGGTGATCAGGACACCCACAGACCGTGGATGTTGCAGACCTCGGCCGCCTCTATATGCGACGCGTCGGTCCTGAAGAATGCCTCCGGTTCGTCACCCGGCCTCAGATATTTCCTCATCACGATACCGTCGGCCTTCACCTCGATATAGATGATGTGATGTTCCGGCGTCATCGGATGCTTGGCATCCCTGCCTATACTCACCATCACACCCCCGTCGCGTCTCTCGACGTATGGGACGTGCTTCTCCGAGGATGTATCGGCGGAACGCGGTTCCAATCTCTGCATATCCTGTCCGCAGCAAGACAGCGTCCCCTTGAAAGGGAATTCCTCTTGGACGATCTTCCCGCAGACCCCGCATCTGTATGTTACCATGGGCGACATGAATCTACCTCTACTCCGCATATATAAATAAGGTGGTATTTCGAATAATGAGAAACACACAATTCCTGAGCATCTTCGTAACGCGTATCACGATGTTACGAATTGGAAATTCGTAATACCATTATAAACCAGATACCGCATATCCCCTCCGATGATCGAAGAGCTTTGGAACAGGTGCGTCGAATTCCACGGACACGCATGCGGAGGTCTCGCCATAGGATACAGGGCATGCGAGGTGGCCTGCGAACAGCTGGGCATCGACCTGGAACGCACGGAGGACGAGGACCTCGTCTGCGTCACGGAGAACGATTCCTGCGGGATAGATGCCATACAGTGCCTGCTGTCATGCACCCTGGGAAAAGGCAACATGATCATGCGCATGCGCGGGAAACCCGCATATTCGTTCTTCGACAGACGCACGTCGAGATCCGTCAGGCTGGTGGCCGGACATTTCGACAGGACGATGGAGAAGGAGAAGCTCATAGATCTGATACTGAACAGCCCCGCGGAGGATGTGTTCACGATCCGCGAACCAGGTTTCGACGTACCGGAGAGGGCGAGGATGTTCGCCAGCGTAGTCTGCGATGAGTGCGGGGAATCCGTACGCGAGGACCTGGCGAGACTGCATGACGGCAGGATCCTCTGTCTCGACTGTTCCTCCGAATACAAGAACAGATGGTGAGCCGTCCATGGAGAACGGCACGAAGGACAGGAGATACGTCTTCGGTTGGATCGGTTTCTCGATCCTGCTCATAGCGTATTTCTTCGTCTACTTCCAGCGCGTATCCGTTTCGGTGTTGGGGATAGACATGACCTCCGAGATCGGAGGTTCCATAGCGCTTCTGAGCTCCACGTACTTCACTGTGTACCTGGTCATGCAGATCCCCAGCGGGATCATGGCCGACCGTCTCGGACCCAGGATGGCATCCGGGATATTCCTCGCGATAGCGGCGGTAGGTACGCTCCTGTCCGGGTTCGCCACCACATTCACCGAGGCGATCGTGGGAAAGGCACTGATCGCGTGCGGTATGGCGGTCGTCTACATCCCCTTGATCAAGATAATAGCGGTGTGGTTCCCCAAGACCGACTTCGCCGTGCTGACCGGTACCGTGATCGCCGTCGGCAATCTGGGTGCGATAGCCGCGGGCGCTCCCCTCAGCATGCTCAACGACATCGTCGGATGGAGGAACGTGTTCCTGATCATGGGGATCATAACCGCCGTGCTGTCTGCGGTGTGCCTGCTGTTCATCAGGAACCGTCCGTCCGACATTCATCCGGAGGCTCCTAAGGAACCGCCGATGCCGACACTCAAGGCGCTCCGCATAACGGTGCTGTCCGGAAGGCGCTTCTGGGCGCCCGCACTGGCATACATGCTGATGTACGGCGTGATCATCACGTATCAGGGCACGTGGGCCGTATCGTATTACAGATCGGTGTACTCGTTCGCCCTCGACGTGGCATGGTTCGTCACCGCCATCGGTATCGGGAAGATGATCGGTGCGCTCATCGTAGGGAGATACATCTCATCCAGGAACGGATCCACGAAGCGCACGATGATCGTCGGCAACATACTGTTCCTGATCACATGGATACCTCTCTGCATCACCGCAGGCGAGATGGATTCGTACGGATTCTGGCTGGCGGTCAACTTCCTCCTAGGTCTGTTCGGAGGGTTCATGACCGTATCGTTCACGCAGGTGAAGGAATGCTTCCCCATCTCGATGTCCGGCACCGTCACCGCGGCGATGAACACCTTCCTGTTCGCAGGAGGTTCGATCATGTCCACGCTGTCGTACTTCATAATCCAGTCGAAGCTCCCCGAGGAGTTCAGGATGATGTGGATCGTCATGGCGGTGTGTGTGATAGGTGCCATCGTACTGTGCGCAATCTCCAAAGAGCAGGGGAGGAAGGACGATCGGGCCGTATCCGAATGAGACGGCACGTGCCAGCGAACATTAGAATTAACATACATGACGATATATCGGGTAACGGTGCACAATGAAGAGGGGTCAGACGGCTGATTTCGAGATAATACCTTACGACAGGAGCATACGTTTCGAACGTACAGATTTCATCAGGCTTCTGGACTCCACGACGGAGAGATTCGGGAAGTACATGGCGTTCAAATACCTGTACGACAACGGCGACCAGCTGGAATTCACATACTCCGACGTGATGGAACAGGTAAGATCCACGATCGGGATTTTGGAGGGATTCGGCATCACGTCCGGGGACAGGGTCGTCATGATCGCACCGCCGTCCCCGTTCTATATCATCGTCGCCATGGCGCTGCCGTACATGGGTGCGACCTCCGTCCTCATCGACTATTCGCTGCCCATGGATGAGATAGAGCGCCTCCTGGCGTTCTCCGACCCCGTGGCGGTGATATCCACCAGAAAGCACTTCTCGGAGATGCACGATACCGTGACCGACGGTATGGTCATGTTCGTCATCGACGAGAACAGGAACGCGCTCACCCACGTGTCCAAGAGCCCCCAGAGGACAGTGAAGAGCACCAGGGACAAGGACACCGACGTCATGCTGATCCTGTTCTCGTCCGGTACCACCGGGGAGATGAAGGGTGTGGAGATCACATACCATTCCATCATGCGCGCCATGGAGATCGACAGCAAGATCGTCGGTCTCGACGGCATACCTGGGAGGATAACCTACTTCTACGTACTGCCGCTGAACCACATCGCCGGATACGTGTCCGCATTCGTGGCGTTCTTCTGGGGTGCGGAACTGGACTTCCTGGAGAACGTCTCCCCCCTCCGCTATCTGGAGGGACTGCACCATTTCGAACCCACCCACTTCCTGACCGTCCCCGCGGTCTTCGACATAATGGAACAGAAGACCTTCGAGAAGATCCGTCAGAAGAGCCGTTTCATCTATTGGATATTCAAGACCGCGTTCAGATTCTCCGCGTTCTTCAGGGGGAAGACCGGCATAAAGCTGGGTAAGAAGGTGTTCCACGGCATCTACTCCCAGTTCCTCGGTGACAACATAAGATCCATAATCACCGGCGCATCGCCCTGCAAGGATTCCACGGCGAGGTTCTTCGCCAGCATGGGTCTGGAATGGGTCAACTTCTACGCCACCACCGAGACCAACATCCCCATCGCGGCCATAGCCGCATCCGACCGCATGAAGTACGGGTACACCGGTACGGTGGGATCCGTCGAAGGTGTGAAGGTCAGGATACAGGACATCGATACCGAGGGTATCGGCGAGATCCAGGTCAAGACCGACCTCATAATGAAGGGATACTTCAGGAACCCCGAGGCCACCGCCGCCGCGTTCGAGGACGGATGGTTCCGCACCGGGGACAGGGGATACATCGACGACAAGAACAGGCTCCACATCGTCGGACGCATAAAGGAGAGCATAGTCCTCCGCAACGGCAAGAAGGTGTCCGCGCAGGATGTGGATAATTACTATCTCAAATCGTTGGAGAACAGGTACAACCTCGCATGCTGCGGGATCCCCACCGACGACGGGTGCGAGGAGGTCCACATATTCGTGCAGGATGACGGATACACCGAACACGGGAAATCCGACATCAGGAAAGCGATCATGGACAGGTCCGCCGTATCCCCCGCGATGTATCACGTCGCCGAGGTGCATTTCATCGACAGCATACCCAAGACGTCCGTCGGTAAGATCAGACGCTTCATGCTGAGGGACAGCATCAAGATGTCCGAGACGAAGGACACGCAGCAGTCGGACATGGCCGATGATGCGTCCGAGGACGGACTGTGCGCCGTCATCAGGAAGTACAAACCGGAGATGGAGGTTACCTTCGACAGCAGGCTGATCGAGGACCTCGGTATGGATTCCATCACCCTGTTCAACGTCAAATGCGACCTGGAATCCAGATACAACCTGGACTTCGGAGGCCGCTTCGGTACCGCTAGGACGGTCGGAGACCTGTGGAACCTCATGCACGGGGAGCGTCCCGAGATGGAGGAGTCCTGTGCCACCGAGGACCTCAGCAAATATCCGTCCCCCAGGAACGAGAGGACCGGAAGGGTCCTAGCACGCTGGACCAAGGCGATGTCGCTCCCGTACAGGTTCGAGGTGTCCGGATTGGAGAACATACCCGGCGACGGAAGCAACTACATAGTATGCGCCAACCACGCGTCGTTCCTCGATCCGTTCTGGATCCTGAACGCGGCGGACGGAAGGATCGACTACTCCCGCGTGGCGGGATTGGCCGCCATGGAGAGGCTCGACAACAGGCTTGAGCGCTGGCTGTTCGACATGTTCGGAGCGATCCCGGTGGACAGGTACGGCAACACCATTCCCGCCACCCAGAGGGCCAGGGAGTGCATCACCGACGAGAAGTACATCATGTTCATCTTCCCGGAGGGTGCCCGTTCCGTCGACGGCACCATGCTCCCGTTCAAGGCGGGCGCCGCGGAACTGTCGATGCTCACGGGAAGGAAGATCCTGCCCGTGAGGATGGACGGTTCCTTCGAGATATTCCCGCGCCACAAGAAGTATCCGAAGGTGTTCAGACTCGGCAGGAGGAGGAAGCTCCGCATCGTGTTCGGAGAACCGATGGATCCGAAGGATTACTCCAACCCCACCGAGATGACACAGAGGATGAAAGAGAGGATATCCGGCCTCTGAGGCCGGCCCTCAGACCCTGTCAAGGGCCTGGGAGATGTCCTCCAATATGTCGTCGATGTGCTCCGTACCGATGGAGAGCCTCACGGTGTTGGGCTTGATACCGGCAGCCAGGAGCTCCTTCTCGTCCATCTGCGAATGCGTGGTGGATGCGGGATGGATCACCAGCGACTTCAGGTCGGCCACGTTAGCCAGCAGGGAGAACAGTTTCATGGACTCCGCGAAGCGTTTTGCCTCCTCCGCACCGCCCTTGACCTCGAAGGTGAATATGGAACCGCCACCGTTGGGATACCCTTTATCATACAGCTCCTTCTGACGTCCGGTGGCGAGGCTGGGATGGTTCACGCGCTCCACCTTCGGATGTTTCGAGAGGAACTCCACCACCTTCAGTGCGTTCTGCACATGCCTCTCCACACGCAGGGACAGGGTCTCCAATCCCTGCAGCATCAGGAACGAGTTGAACGGCGATATGGCGGCTCCCTGATCCCTCATCAGCGTCGTACGCGCCTTGATGATGAATGCGGAGGGTCCGCATGCATCGGTGAACACTATACCGTGATAGGAGGGATTGGGCTCGGAGAGTCCCGGGAACTTGCCGTTGTTCCAATCGAACCTGCCTCCGTCCACGATGATGCCTCCCATCGCCGTGCCGTGCCCTCCGATGAACTTGGTGGCCGAGTGCACCACGATGTCGGCACCGTGCTCGATGGGTCTGTAGAGATATGGCGAGGAGAACGTGGCATCCATGATCAGAGGGATGCCGTTCCTGTGCGCTATATCGGCAACGGATTCGGTATCGAACACATCCGAATTCGGATTCCCGAGGGTCTCCCCGTACAGTAGCTTGGTGTTGGGCCTTATCGCGCGTGCGAAGTTCTCCGGATCCTCGGGGTCCACGAACGTGACGTCTATCCCCTGTTCCTTCAGGGTGTTGGCGAACAGGTTGTACGTTCCGCCGTAGACGTTTGTGGACGACACTATGTGATCGCCGGCACGCGCTATGTTCTGTATGGCGAGTGTGATCGCTGCGGATCCGGACGCGGTGGCGAGAGCGCCCACCCCGCCTTCCAGTTTCGCCATGCGCTCCTCGAACACCGACGTTGTGGGATTCATCAGTCTCGTGTAGATATTGCCGGGCTCGGTCAGTGCGAACCTTCCCGCGGCCTGTTGGGAATCCTTGAACACGTATGCCGTGGTCATGTAGATGGGGACGGCCCTGGAGTCCGTTGCCGGATCGGGAGACTCCTGTCCCGCATGTACCTGCATGGTCTCGAATCTGTATCCGCTCATGTTATCGGTAATCAGTATCATCGTCTAGTAAATATATCTTTCCTATCTGTTTAGTAGGAATGAATATAAACGAAGAAGATATCTTCGTGGATATGCCGATCAACATACCTGCAGGACTTCCCGCGTACGGGGCACTCCAGTATGAGAACATATTCGTCATGAGCACCGACCGTGCCGAGAGTCAGGATATAAGGCCGCTGCGCATAGCTATACTCAACCTGATGCCCACCAAGACGGAGACGGAGATACAGCTGATGAGACTGCTCTCCAACACCCCGCTCCAGATAGACATAACCCTTACGCACCCGTCCACCCATGTCCCGAAGAACACCTCGTCCGATTACCTGTCCAGGTTCTACAAGGGATTCGTGGAGATAGAGAAGGAATACTTCGACGGGATGATCATCACCGGCGCCCCGCTGGAGAAGATGAGGTTCGAGGACGTGGACTTCTGGAACGAGATGAAGCACATCATGGACTGGACGGATGGCCACGTGTTCTCCACCATGTACATATGCTGGGCATCGATGGCCGGGCTCGGTTACAGATACGGGATCGGCAAGGATGTCTTCGAGAAGAAGCTCTCCGGCGTGTACGAGTACATGAACACATCCTCCAACGATCCGCTGCTGAGAGGGATGGACGACATAATCCGGATACCCCAGTCCAGGTTCGCAGGCCCCAATAAGGACGACATAAACGCATGCCCACATCTGTCCGTGGCGGCGGTCGCGAAGAACGGCGATCCCGGGATAGTGATATCTGACAAAGGAGAGGTGTTCATCACCGGACATCTGGAATACGACGCGAACACGCTCGCGTACGAGTACGTGCGCGATGTCAAAGCAGGTATGAACGTCGGCGTACCGTACAGCTACTTCCCGGACGACGACCCGTCATTCGACCCTCCGATGAGATGGAGGTCGTCGGCCACCCTGCTGTTCACGAACTGGCTCAACTATTACGTGTATCAGCAGACGCCGTACGAGATCGGCAGGGCATACCGCTGATCTCACTCGATGACGATCGGGGGTGCCCTGACGGAACCGTCGAGGAGATCCTGCAGACTGGTGTTGTCCACCACATCCGCCACGGCCTTGTTGATCTTCTGCCACAGCGGGTACGTGAGACAGATATCGAGACGCTCGCAGTCCTC
This sequence comes from Candidatus Methanomethylophilaceae archaeon, assembly GCA_051887655.1. GTDB lineage: Archaea > Thermoplasmatota > Thermoplasmata > Methanomassiliicoccales > Methanomethylophilaceae > SIG5. Next base: position 26,411 of record JBJEZZ010000070.1, read on the forward strand.
CTCCACGCACGAGACGGACAGCAGCGAACCCTCCGTCGCACGCAGGATGTCGCCGACCATCAGTTCCGACGGGTCGGAGGCGAGGATGTATCCGCCTTGCGAACCGCGGACGCTCCTCAGGAAACCGCCGCGCACAAGTATGGAACCGATCTGTTCCATGTACTTCACGGATATGCTCTGTCTTTGGGACACATCCCTGAAACTGACGGGACGGCCGTCGTTGTTCTGAGCTATATCCAGCATTATACGCAACGCGTACCTGCCCCTCGTGGAAATCCTCATGATGGCATATCATAGTCATCATATATGATATAATGTATCCGTTCCGTGCGGGACGACACGGAACGTAAGGCTGTATTCAGCAGAAAGTGTCCCTGTATTTCTCGATGGTGCTCCTGATTATGGTGTGCACCTCGTCGGCACCGATGATCTCGTCCACCGCGGTGGTCTTGTTCTCCAGCTGCTTGTAGACGGTGAAGAAGTGTGCCATCTCATCGAAGATGTGCTTGGGGAGTTCGGATATGTCCTTGTAGGAGTTGTATGTGGGGTCGTCGAACGGGATGGCGATGACCTTCTCGTCGTTGGCACCGTTGTCGATCATCTTGATCGCACCGATCGGATAGCATCTGACGAGGGTCATGGGCGCTATCGGTTCGGAACAGAGCACGAGAGCATCCAGGGGATCGCCGTCGTCGGCATAGGTCCTGGGTATGAAACCGTAGTTGGCAGGATAATGGGTGGACGTGTACAGGATCCTGTCGAGCATGAGGAGACCGGTCTCCTTGTCCAGCTCGTACTTGTTCTTGCTGCCCTTGGATATCTCGACCACTACCATGAAATCATCGGGCGATATCCTCTTGGGACTCATATCGTGCCATATGTTACTCATCTGGTTACCTCTGTATCCGATTAGATGCAGGCATTATATATCTGATTCCGAAGCACGCGATATCGGTTCAGTTGCGCATACCGACGTGGTGCATGTTGCCCTTGCTGGGGGATACCATCGTGAGCTTGCCTCTGAGAACACCCCTCACCGCAGTGATGTCGGTGGAGAACACCTTGAGCTCCCCGAGCTTCCCGTTCACGAACACGGTCTCCATCACGTTGGTATCGTCCAGCGTGACATCCACCTTGAATTTGATCAGATCGTTGTTCTTGGAATACACGGAGTTCATACGTTCCACGACATCGACCACCTTGCTGTTGTACACGATGACGACGATACCCGTCATGTATGCCTCGGGGTCCTTCCATTCGTTCTCCGCGAGCGAATCCCTCACGAGATCGCGTATGGCCTCCGACCTGCTGACGTAACCCTTCTTGGAGATGGATTCGTCGAACTGCTTGAGAAGTTCCGGTTCAAGCGACACCCCAATTCTGGACACTCCATCCATATCGTTAGTATGATTTTATACATATATAATTTATTTTAGTAACAACAAAAAGGAATTTCCGAAAAACGCATGTTTTCAGGCACGGATTCGGGGATGGATCGATGGAAAATAGGAAAGGTAAGTGGTTTCAGGTGGGATCCCTGCGGATCACCACTTGGGTTTACGTCCGGACAGCAGCAGCAATCCGAAGAACACCGCGCACAGACCTATGCATACGCCTGCGAACATGGGGGCATTGTCATCGGGTTCGGGTACGCCTTCGGTGTACAGCTCATAGTCGCAGTAATACGCATCCTCACCCGAGGACATCAGGGGCTTCATCAGAATATGGAACTCCCTTGCCGATTCGCATGTGACCTCCACGAGCACATCGCTCTCGATGACCTTCTGGTAGTTGGTGGACACCAGATACATGGTGTACTTGGACATGTCATAGTCGGCCTGTATCCTGAGAGGCACATTGGCCGATGCATAGAGCGACTCGGGACCCGTATCCTTGTAATACGCGACCCTCTCCACATGGGAGGAGTCACCCAGGGCATACGAGACATTATCCACGAAATCCAAGCTGGTCAGGAGATAGTATACGACCACGGTGGAACTCTCCTTCAGATTGAAATCGCGACCCAGCGAATCGAATGCCGTATCACCGTAATAACCGTTGGCCTCGATGGCCCCCGTATCCAACACATCGGTCCTGAAACTCACATCCTGGGGCGAATCCTTGATGAAACAGAAGAATTGGGAGACATTGTACACATAGACCCACTGATGGCCATCGGATAGATCCAGCTCCAATACCCCCCACCTGTACGCCGTGGATGAGTGCACATCGGAGAACTCCGCATCATCGAGGGAATCGAACAGTTTCACATCCGGTGTGATGTTCAGATATACGACGGAGGGATTGCCGGTCGAGAGGGCACGGTAACAATAGCTGCCGGACTTCGAGATCGTGACCTGCTGCTCGACACCTGCGGTGAAGCTCAGGATCGAATCCTCACCCGACATCAGCTGACCGTCGCGGCTGAACTTCATCTGATACGTACCGCTGTCCAACCAGAAGATGGAATACGAACCGTTGGACGACCATGTGGGTTTGCAGATGAGGTTCTTATGGTTGTACTCCTCGGGCTCCACATATATGAAGACGGAGATCTGTGATACCTCGCTTTCGAAGTACACGGAATGTGCGTCCATGGATATTGTGCGCAATCCAGGGATACTGTAAACGTCGTGCTGCGTACCGTTCGCCCACATATAGGTCAGACAGTTCCCTTCGACCCCTCCGTAACAGACGGTACATCTTCCCACACTCAGATCGATCGTGGTATACGTATCATTGTTGTTCTTCGTATACACGGTCATAGGTGTGCAGACGTACACCGTCAAACTCTCGGGTCCGTCAGAGATGCTGATGACGCATTTCCCCGCGGAGGGGACCTTCACATGAAGGGAATTCGTGCCCCCCGAATAGACAGATCCCGATCCGCAGTCGATGGACCAGCTTCCGGAATGATTACCCAGGACGATCATATACTCCCCGGCGGCGAGTGGGATGTCGTATGTGGAATCGCTATTCCTATCCAACACCATCTCCGAAGGGTCAGGGATCTCCACGGATTGTGCATCCGACCCGTCGCAGCAGACGAATACCGCCGCAAGAACGGTCAACAGCAATACGGCCGCAGGTATGATTTTCTTGACCATCACATATCCCTCCTCTTGACCTTGGAGAAACCTCTGATGAGGCACAGTATGCCCAATACCAAGGATACGGCGGTCATCTGCACGACCGTGATGTCCAACTTCGCAGGCAGGAGCATACTTACGAACGAATAGATCGAGACACAGTTGATCCCGAACGTGGAAGCGAACGCCGTTGTACCCAGGTTGTTCAGGGCCAGATCCGGAGCAAAGACAGGCAGATACAACAGGTATCCGCCCATGGTCTCCAATGGACCCTTCACCGATTCGAAGAACTCCAGATTGGGCAGCGCGTTCACGATGATCACCAATACGGGCAATGCCACGAACAGCAGTATCAGTCCCTTCATGGTGGAACCCCTCTTGGAGGATGCGCTCAGCATGTAGATGAAGGAACAGAAGAAGAACATCGCCGCCATCGAGATCAGCAGGGAACCGAACAGCGCCCCGGAATACGTGACGGTGGTCTTCGCCATGAACAGGGCCATCAGTATCGAGATACCGTACGCGGCGGCCACGACACCCAGCGAGAGGGTGAGCCCGGCAAGGAACTTCCCTATGTAGAAGGTGAACCTGGACATCGGGAGAGGGAGCGACAGATAGACCGTACGCTCGTTGTACTCGCGGGGCAGCATGCTTCCGCATACATTGGATGCCACGAACGCGGACATCAGCGGGAGTGCGGCCAGAGGCGTGGCGACGAAGACGTTGGTGATGTTGCTCTTCGGCAGACCGATCATGCTCAGGGCATAGTAGATCACGGGGATCAGGATGAGCAGGATCAACAGGGTCCATATCGTCCTCTCCTTGGTGAACCTCTTCATCTGGGTCATGTAACAGACGCGCATCTGTTTGAACGATGATGCGATGTCGTACGTGACGTCCCTGTGGGCGTCGTCCCCGTGAAGGGTCCTCTCGTCCTCGTCGTACGCATCCTCGATGGATTCCTCGGCCTTCTTCCTGGCCTTGCGCTCCTTCCTGGAGAGCCTCTCCTTCTTAACGGTCTCCTCCGCCGCGATCTCCTCCGATCCCGTAACGGTCTCCTCCTCGGACACATCCTTCCTGAAGAGACTCATTTCACGTTCACCTCGTCGTTCTCGGTGAGTTTCATGTACAGAGATTCCAGATCGGCACCGGATTCGTTCATCGACAGGAGCCTCAGCCTGTGCCTGTACACCATATCGACGATATCGGCCTGCTGTTCGTCGGAACCGACGAACCTGAACCTGACGGACCTGCTCCCGGTGCGTTCCAGTGCGGAGATGCCCTGCATCCCTTCGATGTCGGTCATGAAGTCCCTGCTCATCTCCGTGAGGGTCCTGAGCTCGATCTCCACACCTTTGGAGTCCTTAGCGAGATTATGGATGAGTGTGTTGACATCGCCGCTGATGACGGTCCTGCCGTGGTTGATCATCGTCATCGAGGTGCACATCTCCGACACCTCCTTCAGTATGTGCGTACTGATCAGCAGCGACAGGTCCCTCTTCTTTAGATCGTTCAGGGTCTGTCTGATCTCGATCATACCCCTGGGATCCAGTCCGGACGTGGGTTCGTCCAATATGATGATCTCGGGATTGGGCATCATCGCCGCCGCGAGGGCGACCCTCTGCCTCATACCCTTGGAGAACTTGCCTACGTTCTTGTCGCGCCATTTCCACATCCTCACCTCTTCGAGGACGTCTCTCGCGCGTATCCTGATCTCTGATCTGGATAATCCGTGCACCTTCCCTACGTATTCCAGCATCTCCGCCGGAGAGAAGTTCGGATAGCATTCCGGGGTCTCGATGACGCACCCGACGTGGGTCATTGCGGATCTGTGATCCTTGGTATCGATACCGTTGACGCGTATCGTACCGGATGTCGGGGTGACGAGACCGGTTATGGATTTCAAAGTGGTACTCTTGCCTGCACCGTTTGGACCCAGGAGCCCCATGAACTCCCCTTTCCTGACAGTCATGGAAAGGTCATCCACGGCGATGAAGTCTCCGTACCGCTTCGTGAGGTTCTGGACCTCGAGCACAGCCTGGTCGGACATGACGTATCATCGATAATAACGTATTTTACGATATCTACGATATTATTTCGGATACGTTCTCCGGGTACCGTACCGCACCGTTCAGATGACGGATATCGTGTAACGGTGGTACAGCTCGCCGGACGGAATCGCACCGACCCTGTAACCCGTGGCAGTGGTCTCGCAGTACAGATACGAGTTGCCGTCCGCATCGAACGTCGTGTATGAGGTGGGCTGACCGTCGAAGGTAACGCCGGCCGCCATGTGTCCGTCGAACAGGAGCATGGCGCAATCGTACCCCATCGCCTTGACGATGGCGCAGAAGAGTATCGATGTGTCCTCGCAGTCCCCGTTCATATCGAACAGCGTCTCCACGGGATACTTCCAGTACTCCTCCTCGCCCATACTGTCCTGGTCGTAGGTGTATTGGATGTACTGCGTGAAAGTGAGCACCACATCGATCCTCTTCGCATCGCTCTTGCCGGAGAGCATCGAATCGAACTCCTCCGCGATCCTGACGATGTACGGGTCCTCGTATGTCACGAACTGCCTGCAGTGTTCGAACGAACCGAAGGAACGGGAGACGTCCTTGTCGCGGTACTCCATGAAATCGGAATACCTGATGCCGATGCTGTATTCATAGGATGTTTTGTCATTGTCCTTCCACGAGAACGTCTTCACCGACGTCCCGTCCACGAACACGGTTATATACGTCCCCATGGGAGAATCGCCGGATGAGGTGCTGTGGCTGATGCGGTAGATCCCCGGCGATGCGAACGTGTAGTCCAACGTCGCACCGTCGTACGTGTACACCGACGTCCCGATATCGAGATCGGTGACGTCCCACGTTCCGGGGCCGTAGGACAGGGAGAACGAGGCATCCTCGTCGATATCCACGGACCGCTCGTACCTCTCGGTGTTGGCCGCGTATACGCTGGTGTCGGATGTGACCGCGGGTATGGTGTATCTCAGCGAAGTGGACAGGAGACGTCCTTTGGAATCGTACCATCCACTGAAATCGTATCCGTCGGAGACCGAAGCGGTCAGGGTGATGCTGTCGAACGCGTCGTACGTTCCGGAGCCGGTGACGGTTATGCCCTCGTCGCCGTATCCGGTGACATCGTACGATATCCCCTCCACGGAATAGGATACGCTGTTTATGGAGTACACCACATGGGCGGTCTGGGTACTGAAGATGGAGGTCTGCTGCGTCGAGGTGTAATCTATCTTGTAGGGGATCCAATCGTCCATGATCCACTGCGTCTCCACGGTGTTGCCGGTCGTCCTGCGGTACACGGAGCAGATGACGGTACCGCCGTTGTAATCCACCTCCTCATCGTTGAGCGTGTACCAGGTGCCTTCGCTCTCCATCTCGCCGGTCCAATAGGTGTCGGATCCGGATTCCTCCGTCCCATCGGGTTCCGACGAGGTGACGGTCAGATAAGAGTAATCCAACGTCATCTGGTACCCTCTTTCCGGGTCGTACGCCACATAGGTGTACTTCTCCGTGCCGGTGATGGTGGCGATGACGGTGCTCTCGGTCTGCATGAAATGCCTTGTGGACTGTGTGACATCGCCGTTGAAGTCCAATACGAACGACCTGCCTACGAGATTCACGCTCCACAGCGCATACAGCTTTATGTCGCCGGCGGAGGTCTTGGATATCGACGATACCCTGTTGGTGAAGGAGCTGTCCGTGTACCAGCCCTCGAAGATGTATCCTTCCTTATACGGATCCAGCAGGACGGCCCCGGTCCCGGCCACATATTCGGTCGGGTTCTCGGAATTGTTGACACCGCCGTCCATGACGTACGTGATGGAATAGATGCGGTCCTGTGATGAATCCGCGAACGGCATCACGGCATATACCATGCCTGATACGGCTAGGATGACGACTACGAGGATGGCCGGACCTTTGCTGTTCATGGTTATCGGACACCCTCACTACTATGCCGCAGTATTTCAAACAATGCATATCGGCTGTCGTTTTATCGACAGTATGGATCGTCACGGTTCATTCGCCGTACTTCCTGTGGGACTTCCTGGGATAGTCGCCGCACGAATCCAGGAACCTGGTCTTCGCCTCCAGGAACAGTGCGTCGAGATCCGCCCCGTCCGGGTAATCCGTGTCCCTGAGCCTCTCATGGACGAATTCGGCCACGGGCCCGGTGTGCATGAAATGGCAGTTCATGCACGACCATACGGGGGTGCCCCTCCTGGGGGAGATGATCTCCTCCCCGCCCACGTCCGGGTCGTTGCACGGATAGAACGGACAGTAACAGAACGTGCAGTCCTGACCCTCGTGATGGCACGGGTAGTACTTGCATTTGGTATTGGAACCCACGCATCCGCGTTCGAGCTCCTTCCTAACCACATCGGTCATGCAATCCATCTTATCAATACCGTATCGCGCTCAGACTAGATAATCGTCATCGCTGCCGTCGTATGCGTGTATGTAACGGCCGTTCTTACCTTCCACGATCTCGGATTCCACACCGTAGACGTCGCGTATCATGCGTTCGGTGATGACCTCCTCCGAACTGCCGAAACCGTAGACCTTCCCGTCCTTCAGCACCATGACCTTGTCGGAATAGCGTATGGCGAGGTTCAGATCGTGCAGGGCGATGATCATCGACGAGCCCCTGTCCCTTATCACGGAACGCATGAGTCTAAGGGTATCCAGTTGATGCCTCAGATCCAACGCGGATGTGGGTTCGTCGAACACGTAGAGACGGGGGTCCTGCGTGAGTGCGCGTGCGAGCGTCACCCTCTGCCTCTGTCCGCCGGACATCTCGGTGACCTGTCTGTCGAAGAACTCCTCCAACCTCATCAGCCTCATGGACTCCGCCGCCATGCGGATGTCCTCCCTGGAATAGTTCCATTTGACGTACGGACGCCTTCCGACCAGGACCGCGTCGTACACGTTCGTGTACCCTATGAACTCGGGATTCTGGGGGACATACCCGACCAATCTGGCGAACTCCTCCTTGGGTATAGACGATGCGTCCTTCCCGTCCAACGTTATCCTCCCGGACCGCGGTTCCATTATCCTGCAGATGGTCTTTATCAGGGTGGACTTCCCGGAACCGTTCGGTCCGAGGACGGTCATGACCTCACCCTCATCCACGGATAACGATACACCGTCCAGGATCGTCCTGTTCCCGTAACCCTGCACAAGGTCCTCCACATCCACCCTCATAGTCTCTTGCTCCATCTCCTGTTGCCGACCATCCATACGAAG
>JBJEZZ010000071.1:0-8020 GCA_051887655.1 Candidatus Methanomethylophilaceae archaeon
CCTCGTCAGGGAGAAGGGCGTGGAGAAGGCCGCCGAGGAGGTGGACGTGGTCACGACCGGTACGTTCGGTGCCATGTGCTCCTCCGGTGCGTTCATGAACTTCGGGCACAGCGACCCGCCCATCAGGATGGTCAACATCAGGGTGAACGGCGTCGAGGCGTACGGAGGCCTAGCCGCGGTGGACACATATATCGGAGCCACCGCGGAGAGCCAGACCATCAAGGGATACGGCGGTGCGCACGTGATCGCCGACCTGATCGCCGGGAAGAGGATCGACCTCGAGGCATGGGGCCCCGGTACCGACTGCTACGTCAGGAAGAGCATCAAATCGTCCTTCACGCTAGACGAACTTAACGAGGCGTACCTGTTCAACCCCAGGAACGTCTATCAGAACTACGGCGTGGCCACCAACACGTCCGACAGGACGCTCCACACCTACATGGGGAAGCTCCTGCCCAGGATGAAGAACGCCACCTACAGCTCCGCGGGACAGCTGTCCCCGCTGCTGAACGACCCGCACCTGGAGACCATCGGTGCCGGTACGAGGATCTTCCTCGGAGGAGGCATAGGATACGTCGCATGGAACGGTACGCAGTTCAACACCACGAAACCGGAGAAGAACGGCGTGCCCGTATCCGGGGCACGCACGCTGGCGCTCATCGGTGACATGAAGCAGATGGACAGCAAGTACGTCAGAGGTCTGGACATCTACGGATACGGTACGTCCCTGGCCATCGGTGTCGGTGTACCGATCCCGATCCTCAATCCCGGGATCATGAAGAACTGCTCGATCGCGGACGACGACATCTACGCCAACATGATGGACTACAGCATCACCAGCAGCAACAGGCCGGTGATGAAGCAGTACAGCTACGCCGAACTCAAGAGAGGTGTGATCGAATATGAGGGACACGGCGTACGCACGTCGCCGCTGTCCTCGTACAGGAACGCACGCGCCATCGCCAACGAGCTGAAGGATTGGATCGAGAAGAGGGAGTTCGAACTCACCGTACCGTCCTTCAGACTGCCGGACACCGGCGTGGTGAAATCTTTGGAGATAAGGGAGTGATACGATGGTCGACAGGAAGTACAAGTTCATATTCAACGACCACGACATGCAGGAATCGATAACGTACGCTCTGGTGACCAAGTTCGACCTGGAACCCAACATCCTCAGGGCGGAGATCGACGACAACGGCGGGATGATGATCGTCAGGCTCCGCGGCAGCGAGGAGAACATCGAGAACGGTATCGAGTACCTGAAACAGATCGGTACCGACGCGATACAGCTCAACAAGCACATACTCCGCGACCACGATGTCTGCATAGACTGCGGGTCGTGCGTGTCCGTATGTCCCGCGAGGGCGTTCAGCATAGACCCGGATTCGTGGGAGATCCACCTCAACTTCGAGAAGTGCATCGCCTGCGGATCGTGTCTCACCGCATGTCCCACGCACGCGGTCACACTGACGATATGAGTGCGGACAGGGTTCACTACGAGGTGGGCCAGACCGCCCTGGCCATCGTGTGCGACCCTGCGTACCTGGACGGGGTGCGCGGGGCCGTGCACAGTGCCAGAGCCATAATCGAATCCAAGATATCGGAGGATCCCTTCTTCGGCACCACCTTCGAACCCTATCCTCCCTCCAAGGATGACGATCCCCTGATCGTCAGGATGTGCCAGGCATCCGCACTCGCGGACGTCGGCCCGATGGCGGGGGTGGCGGCCGCGGTATCCGTCCGCGCGGTGGAACATGCGGTCTCGAAAGGCTGCAGGCACATCATCGTGGAGAACGGAGGGGACATCGCCATGTACACCTCCGAACCGTCCACGATAGGGGTGTTCTCGGGCGACGCGAAATTCAGGGACATAGCGTTCAGATTGCCTCCGACCGGCGGTATGTACGGCATATGCTCGTCGTCCGGCAGGATAGGTCCGTCCATATCCCTGGGCAACAGCGGGATATGCACGGTATTCTCCAATGACCCCATACTCGCGGACTGCTGTGCCACCGCGTTCGGCAACATGGTCAGGCGCGGGGAGAGGGACGAGATGACCGCCGCATCCGAGAGGATCGCATCCATCGGGGGCGTGGACGGATGCGTCTGCGTGTGCAACGGTCTCATCTCGATGTGCGGGGACATACCCGAGATGGTCCGCGCGGACGCCGACACCTCCCTCATCACGTCCGTGCGTTACTAGTCGCGCGTAAAAGGGTTTATTATTGGATAGGCGTACGGTCAGACAGAGGTAATACCAATGACCCTCAGAATGGCGGTACCGAACAAAGGGAGACTCAACGAGAGAGCTGTGGAACTTCTGGTCAGATCCGGATTGGACATCGGAGAGGACTGGGGAAGGAGGCTCTACACCAAGGTAAGGAACAAAGACATCGAGGTCATCTTCGTACGTGCCCAGGACATCCCCGTGTTCGTCAACTCCGGTGCGGTGGACATAGGTATCACCGGCCAGGACCAGGTCGCCAACGCGTGCGTGGACGTCAAGGAGGTCCTCCCCCTGGGATTCGGACGCTGCCGCCTCTCCGTGGCGGTACCGGAGGCATCCGGCGTCAGGTGCATCGACGACATCCCCGACGGAAGCCGCATCGCAACATCCTTCGTCAACGTGGCCAGGGACTTCTTCGCATCCGCAGGGAAGAAGGTGGAGATCGTGGAGGTCACCGGCGCCGCGGAGATCATGCCCTACATGGGCGTATCAGATTTCATCGTGGATCTCGTGTCCAGCGGTTCCACGCTCAAGACCAACCGTCTCGTCGAGATCCATGCCATTCTGGAATCCGAGGCAGTGGTCATCGCTAACCGCGCATCCCTCGAGAGATGCGGACAGGACATCACCGGTATCACCAACGCCATCACAAGCGTCATCAACGCCGAGACCAAGAAGTACCTGATGGCGGACGTTCCGCGTGCCAGACTCGGAGAGATCGAGAAGATCTTCCCCGGACTCGCCGGACCCACCGTCATGGAGCTCGCGGGATCCCCCGACATGGTCGCCATCCACGTGGTCGTGGACAGCAACGAGGTCTACGACGCGGTGAACACACTGAAAGAGCTGGGAGGCACCGGGATCCTCACCCTCCCGATCGAAAGGCTGGTGCAGTGAGATGGTCACAAGGGACATGATGAGGTCCTCCACCCGTTCGTTCGAGAAGTACTACAACCCGGAGCTCCACGGCGAGATCCGCATGGACACGAACACCAACGTCCTCGGCAACAACCCCGCCGCATCCGCGGTCCTCGGCGACCTGAAGGTGGACATCAACGGATATCCCAACACATACTCGGACGGGCTCCGCGACGCGCTCGCCGAACTCTACGGTCTGGAACGCGACAACTTCGTCGTCGGTTCGGGATCCGACGAGATGCTGGACGTCTCCTTCAAGACGTTCACGGAATGGGGCGACACCTGCGTGTCGCCGGTACCGTCGTACACACTCTACAACTACTTCATCGAGCTGAACGGCGGGAAGGCCGTCAATGTGGATCTGGACGAGGAGTTCCAGCTGGATGTGGACGCCATGCTGGCGCCCAAGGGAAAGGTCATGATCATGCCCTCCCCCAACAACCCCACCGGGAACACCTTCAGGACCAAGGACCTGGAGGAGATACTCGTGAGGACCGACGGCATCGTCATCGTCGACGAGGCGTACGGGGAATATGCGAAGGAATCCATGATCCCCAAGGTCAACGAGTTCGACAACCTGATCGTCCTCAGGACGTTCTCCAAGGCATACGCGATGGCCGGACTCAGGGTGGGATACGCTATCGCGAGCAAGCCCATAGCGGACATGATGACCTGCGTGAAGATACCGTACTCGCTGAACATGGTCAGCGAGCTGGCGGCCACCGCCGCGGTGAAGGACCAGGAGTTCATCAGGAGGAGCGTGAGGATGGTGGACGAACAGCGTCCCTATCTGGATGCGGGACTCAGGAGACTGGGATTCGAGACGTTCCGTTCGGATTCCAACTTCATATTGGCTAGATCTCCCATCGACCACACTGAACTGGTGTCCGGTCTGAAGAGGAAGGGGGTCATGATCCGCGACTTCGGTGCGAAGCGCAGGACAGAGAACTGCATCAGGACCACCATCGGTACCAAGGAGCTCAACGACATCATGCTGGAGAAGATGGAGGAGGTGATCCGGGAATGCTGAACATCAGTCTCGCCGATTACAGGGTGGGCAACCTCCACTCGCTCAAGAAATCACTGGAGAACTGCGGTGCGAAGGTCACCGTGGTCACCGACATGAAGGACCTCCTGGATGCGGAATGCCTCGCATTCCCCGGGGTCGGGGCCTTCGACAAGACCATGGAGGCGCTGCTCCCGTACAGGGAGGAGATATGCAGGAGACTGGAATCCGGCGTCCCCGGCATCGGCATCTGCATCGGAACGCAGATCCTCACCGGAGGGAGCGAGGAAGGGACCTCCCCCGGGCTCGGATTCATCGACGGCAGGACCGTCAGACTGAAGGCCAAACAGGTGCCGCACATGGGGTGGAACATGGTCGATACCGACGACCCCCTCATGGACGGCATAGAGAACCGCCACTTCTACTTCGCACACTCCTACTACTGCGAACCGGACGACGCATCCCTGATAAGGGGCACCACCGAATACGAGGGTATCAGGATACCCACGATGTTCAGGAAGAGGAACTTCGTCGGTACACAGTTCCACCCCGAGAAGAGTAGCACGTCAGGTCTGCAATTCATCTCCAACTTCGTTAGATTCGCGGAGGAATGCCAATGAGGATCATACCTGCAATCGACATCATGGACCATCAGGTCGTCCAGCTCGTGGGCGGCGTGCCCGGCACAGAGAAGATCAAGCTCCCCGACCCGTTGGAGGTCGCGCAGTCCTGGGTGGACAAGGGCGCGAAGTACCTGCACATCGTGGACCTGGATGCCGCGTTCGGCGAGGAGGACAACATCGAGGTCATAAGGAAGATCGCCAGGAACTCCAACGTACCCGTAGAGGTCGGCGGAGGGGTGAGGAAGGAGTCCGTCATCAAGAAGCTCCTGGATTCCGGAGTGGACAGGGTCATCGTGGGCACCAGGGCGATCACCGACCGCGAATGGTTCAAAGAGATGGCCATGACCTTCCCCGACAAGCTGGTCCTCGCATTGGACACCAAGAACGGACAGATCACCGTCAAAGGATGGCAGGAGGCGTCCATGATCACCCTCGGATGGATGCTCGGTTCCATAGAGGACCTGCCCATATACGGGATCCTGAACACCAACATCGACGTCGAAGGCCAGGGTAAGGGCATCGACGAATCGTGGATATCCAAGTTCACATCCATGTGCAAGCACAGGGTGATCGCGTCCGGAGGCGTCAGCTCCCGTGAGGACGCGAAGATCCTGGCCAGGTACGGCGTGGACAGTGCCGTCGTCGGCGTGTCCGTGTACACCGGCCTGATGGAACCCTGGAACTGGGACACCCCCTGGGAGGCGTGAACATGGTGTCCAGGAAGATGCCCTGCGAACTGGTCGTCTTCGAACTGCTCCCGACGGCCAGGGGATCCATAGCCAAGATCCTGGTGGACGATTACGGATACACCCAGTCCAAGGTGGCATCCATCTTCGGCGTGACCAACGTGGCGATATCCCAGTACGTGAAGGGACTCCGCGGAGGGAACAAGTACGTCGACGGCAGCAGCCACAGGGACGAATTCTACGACAACCTGAAGAAGATAGCGAAGAACCTCGCGGAAGGTGCGGACTTCTCCGTGGAACTCTGCAACCTGTGCAGGTTCTTCAAGGATTCCGGGATGATCGACGAGATCTACAGGAACCAGGGTTCCCCGACGCCGCTGACCAGGTGCAGCGAGTGTCCGAGGATAAACATCTGACGGTACGGTTCACTCCGTACGTCTTCCGATCCTGTACCCTTTGGCGAACACCTTGAGGATGCTCTCGCCCTCGGCGGTGATGCGGGTCTTCCTCTTGGAGACCTTCTCCACCCATCCGTCCTTGAGCCAGAGATCCATGAAGTTGCGCTGGTACTTCATGATGTCCTTCTGTTCGGGCTTGTCGTTGTACTTCTTGGCATAATCGTCGAACAGACCCTCCTCGTTGAGGCGCCTTATCATGGTGGCGGCGCAGGTGTCGCCGATCTCGATCTGTTCCTTCAGCACGGCCAGACCAAGAACGCGTGTCTCGTCGGGCCTCTGGAGGGGATATGACACTATACCGTAGGGGCCCTTGCTCCTCAGCGTCTGACCGACAGGCCTTCCGTCGCGGTAGTAGACCTCCTTTACCTTGTCCTCGGGGACCGTATACTCCGCAGCTGAAACCGTGAAAGGCACGGCGACGTCGTGATGCATCATCGATGCGATCAGGGATGCCGCCGAGTACTCGGACGTACCCGCCGATATGTTGACGAATATCGATGGGGGTGTGGGGCAGTCGCGCTTCTCCTTCTCTATGATGCAGAGCACCTCGTTCATGACCGACTGGAAATCATATACCGTGAAATCGTAGTCGCCGTTCTCGTCGGCGACGGATCTGTGCGGGACGATCTCCGTCTTGGGTGATTCGGATGAGATCCTGTCGCACACCTCGTTGTAGAACTCTTCGTACACGTCGCCCGGAGGCGAGGTGTTGAGAAGGTGCACACGTGCAGCCTCGTAATGAAGTACCGGTGAGACTATTTTGTCAACTTCGAACGTAACGCATGAAATTATTACAGTATCCCTCTTACCCGAGGTCAATATCCCACCGGGGGAATATCATATTTCATATAATAAAACATTTCTTTTTAACAATTATAACGACAAAATATACAAAAGAGGCGTGTTAACGTCAATTGACGACATCGTTCTGACCCTCCGGACATGGCATGTCTGGACAACAATGAAATATCCAGCAGGAGATTCGGATGACGGTAATAACATGGCATTGGAACAGAAACAGATCATAGCCGTGGTCGTAGTGGTCGCACTTGCGGTCACGATCGGCGGTATAGCATTCTCGCTCCCCGGGGAGAGTCCGTCGAACGACACGGTCGCATATCACGGGAACGGAGGACACACGGACGACGGCGCCGATGTATGGAAGGTCACCAACAAGACCGTTTTACAGAACGTCTTCTACAGCGATACGGGCCGCATCTTCAAGGAATGGAACGACAAAGCCGACGGAAGCGGGACATCGTACAAAGAAGGGGATCCCGTGGAGGGCGGGACCGATCTGTATGCGATCTGGTACCAGCACAAGACCCTGGGATACAGTTCCTCCGGCAGTACGTCCTATGTACCGCTGTTGGAGATCAATAGCAGGACGATCGTCCCACTCGGACAGTGCGGATTCGATTATGCGGACGTCAACCAGATCGCAACCTATGATAATTCCATAACATGGGATTCCGCAGTATTCGATGGTGAGAAGTTCGTATTCAGCGGTACGAAGTTGGGAGATGACGGTAACGAATACAGATACACCGTGGAATTGAAAGCCACGGACGAGGACGGCAAGACCGTATTCGATACCGATAGGGAACCGATCATCCTCAATGACAAGTATCCGTTGGCATACCTCGTCAACGAGTTCGGCGACGTCAGTATCGATGTGAACGTCAAAGTGAACAAGGTCCTGTGAAGGACTGTATTACCGACCGGCCCAGGAGGGCCGGCGGGATATCTTTTTCATATGTATATTCGACGAATGTCGTACACTCTGTATTGCAAATGACAGACCCAAAAATCATCACACACAGCAATTCGCTGTACTGTCCACTGCATCGACATTCCCAACGGATCACGCCGATTGTTCCAAAGATAGACTTCGTGAACATCGACGGCCATTACCTAATTGATGGAAAATCATCGTAGAGACGATATGAATACACGGACATACGAGAATTGGACAGGATCGATTAACCAATCTCGCATATCTGTCCACATGTAAAACATCACATCATATCTTCATCTGTATATCGATCCATATTCGCTGGGGGACACCTGTTCGGCCATCTCTTTTAGCATACCGTCGTGTT
>JBJEZZ010000072.1:0-2054 GCA_051887655.1 Candidatus Methanomethylophilaceae archaeon
CGACTCACCAATCTTAACAGGTGCATCGCATCTCGGTATCGCTACGGTCGGAATCACTGACCCCCCCCCCTCATATTTATCGATGAGAGGGGAGGGCTCGGGTTGAATTCCCTGTTTTTTGCAACATCGATACCAGTCTATATAATCGTATCGTTATTAATGTTATTAACAATAATTTAGTCCAATTGTAACAACAAAATTGCATATTTCTTACATAAAAGTAGGACTCCCCTAACATATCTTACAGCGATAACCTCGCGGATGTTCACCGATCATATTTGTTCACAGCCACTCATATCGGAAATCCTGCCTCCTGAACAGAACACAGTATATACCCAGGACCTGCATCCCCAACAGTGAACGATATGCCGGACGTCTCTGAGAACTATCAGATCTTCATCAGTCACACATCCAAGGATAAGGATCTCGCATGGGAGCTCTGTGTCCTGTTGGAAAAATTCGGTTTCTCATGCTGGATCGCACCGCGTGACATACCCGCCGGGTGCAAATACGAACTGGCGATAATGAAGGGGATAGAGATCTGTCCGGTGATGATCGTGGTCTGTACGGATAACATCCACTCCTCGGATTACATGCTGGACGAGATCAACGCGGCCAAGAGACGCAAGAAATTGATCATAAGCGTGTTCATGCAGAAGGACTACTCGTTCAACGAGGAGTACGAGTTCCTTCTCAGCAGATACCAATGGGTCGATATGAGCGACGGTAACATCCAGGACCATATCCCTGAGATCACAAATGCCGCAGGTGCCAGGGTATCCCCGTCCAAACGCATACGCCAGCACGACTTCAAGATCACGACCGAAGCAGGAACGGTATCCTCCGTGCAGACCGTCAATTCCGACGGAGGGATGAACAATGTGGACTCCATCAGAAAGAAGGCTGCGATGGGGGACATGTGGAGCCAGTACATACTCGGCAGGATGTACGGGGGAGGTTACATCGTCACTGGATCGTACTCCGAGGCCGTGAAACTCTACAAAGAGGCATCCGCGCAGGGCCACCTAATGGCACGCAGCGTACTGCACAGTCTCGTACCGTCCGAGAAGGAGGTGTCAGACGAGGACCTCGGATCGTGGATGGAGAGGAATTCCGACAGATTCATATCCCTGGCCGAAGAGGGCAACCCCATCGCACAATGCGATGTGGGTTGGATGTACCAATACGGGAAGGGATGCCGTCAGTCGTACAAGGATGCCCTGGAATGGTACAGGAAATCCGCGAACCAGGGATATGCCAGAGCACAGAACATCCTCGGTGTGATGTACAGGGACGGGATCGGTACGGACAGATCATACAAGGATGCCTTCGATATGTTCAAATCGGCGGCCAATCAGAACTATGCGCGTGCGCAATACCACCTTGCGCTGATGTACCATTACGGACAGGGCGTGGAGGCATCCGATACCACAGCGGTGGAGTACCTTCTCGCGGCGGCCAATCAGGGCCATCCGATGGCACAGAACTTCCTGGGATATCTGTACCAGCACGGTCTGGGAGTGGACAGATCGGACATATCGGCGGTCACGTGGTACACCGAATCGGCCGAAAGAGGGTTCTCGTACGGCCAATACAACCTCGGCGTGATGTATCTCAACGGACACGGGGTGGACAGATCCCTTTCCGTCGCGAAGAGATGGTTCGAGAAGGCCGCCGAACAGAACCATCCCGATGCCCTGTACAATCTCGGCGTGTTCTATGAGAACGGATACGAATGCGAGAGTTCCAAGTCCAAGGCGATGGAACTCTTCAAGAAGGCGGCCGATCTGGGTTCCGCGGAGGCCAAGGATGCGTATTCGGACATATCGTTCGAACCCTGACACGACGTTCATCGATACTTTATGACATCATCGATATGCCGGACCGTCACGGTCCACGGACATGGGAAATATCACGGACCGTGTGATTCCGGGGACAGGTTAATAGTCTGATATCACATTGATACGGATATGCTCCCGGATGCCTTGGCCGCCAACATCCTGAACCTGGCCAAAATGATACATCGTGACTACCTCGAGAGAAGGGACGAGGAG
>JBJEZZ010000073.1:0-2017 GCA_051887655.1 Candidatus Methanomethylophilaceae archaeon
CGGTGCCCTGCAGGAGTACGAGGCGGCCATCATGTTCGGTAGGGATTCCGCATCTGTGTTCGCCAAGCGCGGCGATGTCCAGGAGCATATCGGGAACCATGACCGTGCGGTGGAGAGCTATTCCATCGCGGTCGCCAAGGACCCCTCCGACATGGACACGGCGGAGAAGCTGATAGTCCTCATGATCTCCCGTGGCGACCTGATGGGTGCGGACCGTCAGATATCCTCCATGGAGAAGGTCGATCCCTCGTCCCCACGCACCATTGTGTTGAGGGCGGAGCTGGAGGGAGAGCGTCGTGATGACGATGCCATATTGGAATCCTACAATCGTTTCAGGGGGTGCGTGAACCCAGGTGCCGACCTCACGGTGAGGATGGTCAAGGTCCTCGAGGGTAGCGGCCACAGGGAGGAGGCCCGCATACTGATGGGTGCCAAGCCGAAGGCACCGGATGCGGACAAGTCCGTGAAGAGGTATGCCGAGAAGGCCCTGCGCAGGGCGGTCGTCACCAAGACCCCCATAGACGATCCGGACCTGTTATTGTCATTGGGATTGGAGCCGTCTATGTCGGCTATGGTTGCCGACTATCTCGGTGATATCGAGGAGTACGGCCGCATAGACGTGGGAAGTGATGAGTTCCGCAGGATGGAGGCCCAGTCCCATGACGTCATAGTCAAGATCGGATGGAGGGACCTGGAATCCGAACCGCAGCTTCCGTTGGAGAGGGTCTTCGTATCCGGCGGATTCAAGGACGCAGACGATGCGAAGAATCTGGTGGCATATGTGTTCAAGGTCATGCACTGCGACGTCGGCAGGAAGGCGGATCCCCGTGTGGAGGACCTGTCAATGCGTCTGCCGAAGGGCATGAGTGTCTATGAGATAATGTCCGAATGCGGGATAGGCGTCTACGAGGCGAGGCAGGTACAATCCCTGATCATCTGAGGATCAGTAGTCGCGCATCTCCGACTTCATGAACTCCCTGAGGAGGCATGTGGCGTAGTTGCCCTTGGGTAGCGAGAACCTGAGGGTGTAACCGTCATCCTCCATGCCGAACTTGAGGTCCTTCATGGGGCAGACGATCTCCCTCCTGCTTCCCTTGGAAGTGCATCTGGGCAGTCCCGGGATCACGAAGTCCTCCTGCTCCAGTTTCTGTTCCTCGATTACCTTCCTCTCGATCTCACCCATCTCCCCCTCCGCGAGCTGACCCTCGCATCCGAACAGGGTGATCGTGACGAACGCCCTTCCAGCACGAACCTGCCTTGTCACCAGGTCTATGTTCTTGGCGGTCGTCAGAATGGGGTTCTCATGGTCGGGGATGCCGTTGGAGTCCGTGGGGATCACAAGGTCGCCGATCACGGGCATGTTGAGCGGGAGTCCCGCGTCCATCCTCCTGCTGAGCATCTCGTTGAAAAGATACGACTGATAGGCGTGGACGAACATCATCTGGAGGTTGTTCGGGAGGATGGATATCGCCCCGATCCAATCCTCGGGGTTGTTGACCAGCACGCCGGCCATCATCTTCTCGTAGCTCATCCTCTCGGGGATGCCGTTCATGACGGGCCCCCAGTTC
This sequence comes from Candidatus Methanomethylophilaceae archaeon, assembly GCA_051887655.1. Taxonomy (GTDB): domain Archaea; phylum Thermoplasmatota; class Thermoplasmata; order Methanomassiliicoccales; family Methanomethylophilaceae; genus SIG5. Next base: position 1,569 of record JBJEZZ010000073.1, read on the forward strand.
TCGCATCCGACGAGTTCCTTCCTCTTCTCCTGGAGTTCGGGCTCCTCCTCGGGTGTCGTGAACGTGATGTATGTCCTCACAGCACCTTCGATGTCGCCTCTCACCAGCCTCTCGCCCACGAGGTGGGTGACCGGCCTGACCACGCCGAACCTCTGAACTCCGAAGTAGTTGGGGAATCCTCCGGTCTTCCTGATGGTGGAGACGTTCTGCTCCAGAACGGATGTGATCTCGGACAGGGGCATGGTGCAGTCCCTGACGCGGATCTCGAACTCGTTGCCGATGAGGTCTCCGATCTGGATGCCGCGGCTCCCTCTATAGGGGTCGGTGATCTCCACGTCCTTCAGGGACACCTTCTCCAGGAGGTCCGGTGTTCCGTAGACGGACATGAGCTGGGATGTGATGGCCCTTTTGTCCTTCGTACCGGCGAATCCGGTCCTGTCCCTGGAGAT
>JBJEZZ010000074.1:0-7745 GCA_051887655.1 Candidatus Methanomethylophilaceae archaeon
GCCCGAGAGCATAAGATACTCCAACATCAGACAGGCGATGAACATCCCGAAGAAACTGGAAGCGATCGGATGCTACATCGGCGACGGTACCGATGCGGAGATCGTAGAGCAGTTCACGGCAGAGGAAGCTGAGATACTCTCGATGAAGGAGCATGAGCTCTGGGTCGAGGAAAGGGAGGAGAACGGATGGACCTACGGTGCGAAGAAGGATGTGGACAAGCTCACATCCCCATACATAGCACCGTGGGAGGACATACCCGACGATATCAAGAGATACGATTTCGAAACGACGGACAACATCATCAAGCTGGTGAGAAGCATCGGCATGGAGGTCTGCAGACCCAAACGAAAAGAGATCGTATTGAAGGATTTCAAATTCGACCGTGACGTGAACGCACCCATCATCCTGTCCGTATCCGGTCACGCGGATGTCGCACCCGGATACAGAGAGGATATCGTACGTCACACACAATCGTTGGTGAAGGCATTCAGGACCAGATATCCCGATGTGGAAATCATCCTCATGACCGGACTGGGAGAGGGCGCCGACAGGATCGTCGCGAAGGCCGTCATGGAACTGGGTGTGCACATAGCACCGGTGCTTCCCAAGCCGATAGAATGTTTCAAGAAAAGCTTCTCCGGGAAGGGTTATGACGATGTGGACGGATCCATAGAGGATTTCGAATCGCTGCTTAACGACGACCTCTGTTATTCCCCCTGCGTATTATGCGACGAGAAGACTAATCCGGACAAAGCATACCGTGTCCAATCCGCATACATGGTGAAGAACTCCCATCTTCTCATAGCCGTATGGGACGGGAGAAGATACGGCGTGAAAGGAGGGACGTATGATTGCGTACGTATGGCCGTCAACGGGATAGATCCAGACCTCACAGGCAGGATAAACCCTATGACGTCCGTATCATCCAACCCCGCGATGAATCCGACCAGATTCCTGGATGCGTTCGAGACCATCCCCGTATATTGGATCGAGGCCGAGAGGGAATGCGGTACCGATGTCCTGTTGGACAAGATGTGCAGAGACCCTAACAGAGAGGTCGGCCGTTTCTGCGGATACATCTGGGAAGGGAGACCGAAGATCGCCGAGAGCCGTCTGGAGAGGATCAAAGGACGTCTGTATGACAGGGGGTTCGGTCGCCCGCATGACACGGGATGCGTGTTCGACGGCGTATTACGGATTGATGACAAGGATGTGAGCGGTTCCGTCTCATCCGCGATCCCCGGGAACATAGATGTGTCATTCAAACGCATATCCGTATTCAACAGAGACCTGAATGTTACCGGCCCCGCATCCGACGGTGATATCACAGGATTACTGTCATCCGACGACCCGGATACGCAGACCGTCAAAGGATCGGGATGCATGAAGGAGATGTCGAAACGTTTCGACATCGTATCCAGGACATCGGAGAGGTTCCGTATCAGCAGCAAGAGGAAGACGATCGTCCTGATTGCGGTGTCCGCATTGTGCTCCCTGTTCTTCTATTACATGATGCTGTTCAGCGGTTCCATACTGCTGTCCATGCTGTACATGCTGCTGAACATAGCGGCAACGATACTCCTTACGATCCATACAGGTACGAACGAACACAGGAGATTCGTGGAATACCATGCCGTATCGGAATCGATACGCGTACAGTTCTACTGGTCCATATTGGGCATCAACGAGGATGTCTCCAGCAATTTCAGCGGATACCAGAAGAACGATATGATCTGGGCAGGTACGATCCTGAAAGGTTATTCGTCATATTTCATGAACGATTATTCCGCGGTCAACAAGATGGACGTGGACACCAGGATCGGATGCTGCAGACAGTCCTGGATATGTTCCCAGAAGAAGGCGCATGAGGATGATTCAGCTCGGAAAGGGATCGTGGATATGGTGTTCGGACGTGTGCTCAACACATTCAACACACTGAGTCTTCTTCTGTCCGCGATATCCGTGATCATCGCACTGTTCATCATGGAACACTTCGATGATTCTTTGTTCAGCGTATCCGAGATCATGATAAGGGATACAATCGTAGCACCGTACACCGAGATCGACGGATACATGCTGATTAAACTGACCATGGTGCTGGTCACCGTCATCATCAATTCCGCACTGTCCGCAAGGAACATGATTTTCAAGGAGAGCGACGGAAGGGTATCCGCAAGGGGCCGGATGTATGATATCGCGTTGAACAAACTGGACATCCGCACGAAGACCACCAAAGGGAAGATCGTCCAGGCGAAACTGAACATATTCTACGAATTGGGCGTCCAGATGATCAACGACAGCAACGACTGGGTCATCGAGATATTGGGAAAGGACTTCAAAGCGCAGAAGGGTATGATGAACCTTGATGATGATGACAGGGATCGGAACGGATCACCGGGATCCGAATGATCCGCATACGGGACGATATCACGGACTATCGCCCCGCATGACGGCACATATCCATTCCGACAGATCCCCTCCGAAGGGATCGAACACCGATGACACATCCCTGCCGGACCTGCGGAACATCCAAATCTTGATGAAGGCCGATATCCCGGTCATCATCGACAGGATGTTCACATCTTCCAATCCGGCCATGCCGCTATACATGACCATCTTACAGGCGATTATGTAAAATTGATGTTGTTATAACATATCAATTTGAAAACGTCCGACATCCTCCGCGAACGTCATATGTCACAGATCCGCGAATCGTACATCCTTCCGTTCATCATGGATGAGATCGACGGCATCAGGATCGTACAATTGAAGGATTGGCTGTCGGAGAACAACGGGATATAGAGACCGTACGATGACTGACGGCACAGACACGCACCTTTATCTACTCCGGCATCGGTCTGACGATCATGTAGTAAGATAAAGGACTGTAGATTGCAGGTTCGGGACCCGGATAGCGGTCTCTCCGTAAGGACGGATAGAGTATATCCGTTCAGTCACGGGAATGGACGTTCCCGGCGGCCTCTCGGTATGAGCGGATAAATGGGTCTGCGATCATGTGTCCACAACATTTTCGCCCCTGTGATATATCGAATGGGGGAACCCATGGATTTCTTCTCTACACCGCACTTCCATATGAACGCATATCTTATAATCGGTGCCACCCTACGGTAACATATTACCATGTCCTGCAGAACCGCCAAGATGGAAAGGACCACACGCGAGACCCAGATATCCATAGACCTGAATATCGACGGGAGCGGGAGGTTCGACGTTGAATCGGACGATCAGTTCCTCAAGCACATGATCGAGACGCTTGCCAGATACTCCGGCATGGACATAACCATGTCAGCCACCGGCGACAACCTCCACCACCTGGTGGAGGATGTGGCCATCGCATTGGGCAAGACGTTCGCCAAGGCGTTGGACGGGGAGCCCATCGAGAGGATGGCCACGTCCACCGTCGTCATGGACGATGCCCTGGTGATGACATCACTGGACATAGTCGACAGACCGTACTGCGAAGCGGACTGTCCCGATCCGCTGTACGTACACTTCTTCAGGAGCTTCGCCATGTCCGCGGCGATATCCCTCCACATCGTGAAGTTCAGAGGATTCGACGAGCACCACATCATAGAGGCATCCTTCAAATCCATGGGGATGGCACTGAAGGCGGCGGTGAAGCGCAGGGACACGGAACTCAGCACCAAGGACAAGGTAAGGGAGGGATGACGCCGTGCTGACCAAGAGGATAATCCCGTGTCTCGACGTGAAGGACGGCAAGGTCGTCAAAGGGATCAATTTCAAGAACCTGAGGGATGTGGGAAGTCCCCCCGAACTCGCCGAGGCGTACGAGAAGCAGGGTGCCGATGAGGTCACGTTCCTGGACATAAGCGCATCCCTGGAGAGCAGGGGCAACATGCTCAACATCGTATCCGAGACGGCGAGACGCCTCTTCGTACCCCTGACCGTGGGCGGAGGGATAAGGACGTTCGAGGATATGAGAGATGCTCTCAACGCGGGAGCGGACAAGGTCTCCGTCAACTCCGCGGCGGTGAACGATCCGGACATGATAACGGAATGTGCCGAGAGGTTCGGAAGACAGTGCGTCGTCGTCGCCATAGACGCCAAGAGGACGGAGAACGGATGGAACGTATTCACCCACGGCGGTACCAAGAGGACCGAACTCGACGCCATCGAATGGGCGCAGAGGGTCGAGGACCTGGGAGCCGGGGAGATCCTGCTCACATCGATGGACGCTGACGGCGTGAAGACCGGATACGACATCCCGCTGACCGCGGCCATATCCGAAGCGGTCAGCATCCCGGTGATAGCGTCCGGAGGATGCGGTTCCGTGGAGCACATATACGAGGTGTTCACACAGACCGATGCCGCCGCAGCGCTCGCCGCATCGATATTCCATTACAACGAGTACACCGTAGGTGACGTCAAACAGTACCTGAAGGACAGAGGAGTTGCAGTCAGATGAGCGAATTCGAATTCGACGACAAGGGACTCATACCGGTCGTGGTCCAGGACCACATAACGGGAGAGGTCCTCATGGTGGCCTGGGCCAACGAGGAGGCCATCGCCAAGATGAAAGAGACCGGATACACGCACTTCTGGTCCAGGAGCAGGCAGAAGCTCTGGATGAAGGGCGAGGAATCAGGCAATACCCAGAGGATCATATCCATACAGTCGGACTGCGACGACGACACGCTCCTCGTGAGGGTCATACAGAAGAACGACTGCGCCTGCCACACCGGCAACCCCACCTGCTTCTTCAAGACGATATACGGCGATCCGTCATCCACATCCATGATCCTCTCCGATCTAAGGAGGGTGATCCACGACCGCAAGGTGAATCCTGACGAGGGAAGCTACACCTGCAAACTCTTCAACGACGAGACCAAGATGTGCAAGAAGATCGTCGAAGAAGCGACGGAGTACGTCCTTGCCATCAAGGACAGGGACAAGGACGAGGTCGCATGGGAACTCGCGGATCTGATCTATCACACCATGGTGGCGATGGAGAAGGAGGACGTGGACATGAAGGATGTCTACGAGAAGCTTGCGGAGAGAAGGTGAACCATGAGGGCCGATCTGCACACCCATTCCATATTCAGCGACGGCGAACTGATACCGGCGGAACTCGTCAGAAGGGCCGCCGCGATCGGCCATGACGCCATAGCCATCACCGACCACGTGGACATGACCAACGTGGAATTCGTCGTACGCAACGTCGTCAAGGCGGCGGAGCTCACCACGGACGAGATCGAGGTCATCCCCGGCGTGGAGATCACGCACGTGCCCCCGTCCAAGATGGACAGGGTCATCGCCGATGCCAAGAGATTCGGCGCGAGGATCATCGTCGTCCACGGGGAGACCGTCACCGAACCCGTCGCCAAAGGCACCGACATGGCCGCCGTCATGAATCCGGACGTGGACGTGCTGGGTCATCCCGGTTTCATCACCGAGGAGGAGGCACAGATCGCCAAGGACAACGGTGTCGCGCTGGAGGTCACGGGAAGGGCAGGGCACAACATCACCAACGGCCACGTGGTCAACATGGCCCGCAGGGTCGGTGCGATGATGGTCATCGATTCCGACACGCATGCCCCCGAGAACCTCATGGACGAGGCCGCCGCCAGGACGGTCGCCCTGGGAGCGGGCATGACCCAGAAGGAGACGGAACTGGCGATCAACGTCACTCCCTTCGACATCATCAGGAACCTCTGAATCCGTCCGTCCATGCGGTTCCCTTAATAAGGGTACGTCAATTACGGATGCATGCCGAGAATCGGAATCATAGGCGGATCGGGAGTCTACAATCCCGACAAGTTCGAGCTCACGGAGACCGTGTTCCCCGATACCCCTTACGGGAAACCGTCCGACGAGATACTCATCGGGAAGATCAACGGTGTGGAAGTGGCCTTCCTGCCCAGACACGGGAAGAACCACCAGCACCCTCCGACGTCCGTCCCCTACAGGGCGAACATACAGGCCATGAAGGACCTGGGCGTAGAGATGATCGTGTCCCCCTGCGCGGTGGGATCCCTCAGGGAGGACTACGTCCCCGGGGACCTCGTGATCGTGGACCAGTACATCGATTTCACCAAGAAGCGCGACTACACCTTCTTCGACGACAGGACCGTGCACATCTCCATCGCCGATCCCTGCTGCCCCCGCATGGCGGAGGTCTTCGACAGGGCCGCCAAGGACATGGGCATCAGATACCACAACGGCGGGACGTACCTGTGCATCGAAGGTCCCAGATTCTCCACCAGGGCCGAGAGCGCCATGTTCAGGAACTATGCGGACATCATCGGTATGACCATGGTGCCGGAGTGCCAGCTCGCCAGGGAACTTGGTATGTGCTACTGCAGCCTCGCCACCATCACCGACTACGACGCGTGGAAGGAGGAGACCGTGGAGATCCAGATGGTCCTGGACACCATGGCCGCATGCCTCGCCAAGATCACCGAGATCCTCGAACGCGGACTTCCCAAACTCCAGAGACTCCCGTCCCGCTGCGGATGTCTGGATGCCGCCATCGGATGCGGTGCGATCCCCGAGGAGTGAATCACGTCAGGGTGGCGCAGATGGACCGCAGAACGATGGCGACCGTCGTCATCCTGCTGATGCTGGCACTTCCCTTCATGGGCGGTGATTCATCGGCGGATGATACCGGTTTCAACGACATGGTGAACGAGGTCAACATACACTCGTTCGATTCGTCCGTTGACATGACCGCAGGAGAGGCGGTCGATCTGAGATTCACTCTCTACAACGCCGGCGGAATAAGGAAGATCGTGAACATCAGGGACGTCTCCATGTCCGACATGGGCTTCGGCACCATATCCTTCGATACCGGCAACATATTGATCGATAGCGGGAAGAACGCGGAGACCGTCATAAAGCTCAATCCCGACAAATACGCCAAATCCGGTACGCATACCCTCACGGTGACGGTCTCCGTCTCCGACAGCGATGGCGGTCACGATGAGACCAAGACGTTCAGCTTCCCCGTGACGATAGAGTCCAACTACGCCGCCGGAGACTTCTACAACAAGTTCATGGGGGTCTACCCCAACACCCTGCCGGAGCCCCTCGACTCGCCGATTGTGACCGCACTCGTCAGTCTCCTGATATGGACCGTCATAGCATCGGCGATCAGTTACGCCACGTACAGGATCATCGGATTCAAATGGAGAACGGATGCCAGGAGCGAGAGCGGGAAGGACATCAAGAGCGTCGCCAAGATGCTGTTCTGCATCATCATGCTCATAGGCATCTCGATGTGCCTGAAGATCTACGGCGCATCCGAGTACATGACCGGGATAACCACCGATTTCATCAGCGTCATATTCATCGTGATCGGTGCCGTCATCGCCTGGGACATATACAAGATACTGATCTACAACATCGTCGTCAGACTCGACAAGGAGGACCGTATCGACGATTCCCTGATCCCCCTGTTCAAGATGGTCGGACGCATCGTTGTCTGCGTGTTCGCACTGGCGTCCATCATGAGCATCTTCGGACTCAACCTCGGTACGATAGTCACCAGCGCGGGACTGGTGTCCCTGGCCATATCCATGGGTGCGCAGAACACCCTGAACCAGTTCTTCTGCGGTCTGCAGCTGATGGCCACCCGTCCGTTCCGCATCGGCGACAAGATCAAACTGGGCAGCAGCTCCGACGTCCTGATCGTCAGGAAGATCAGGGTCATGGAGACCGAGTTCAAGAACTGGCTGAACGAGGAGGTTTTCAGGGTGCCAAACAG
>JBJEZZ010000075.1:0-1999 GCA_051887655.1 Candidatus Methanomethylophilaceae archaeon
GAGGTCGGGAGCAGGGACGCCGACAGGATCGAGGACCTCGGCAAGGCGGACGAGACCACCAAGGACCTCATGGTCAACGTAGGCGTGGTCGCCGACGAGTCCGGACGCGACGGATCCATCATCTTCATCGACAACGGTATGAGCCACTGCTCCAACAGGACCGAGGACGGCGTGGAGCTCATGTCCACCAGGGACGCGGTCGCCAAGTACGACTGGCTCAAGGATTACTTCTGGAAGGCCATGGACCCCGAGAAGGACAAGTTCACCGCCAAGACCTATCTGGAGGATTCCGACGGATACTTCATCCGCGTGAAGAAGGGATACCACGCCAAGAACCCCGTGCAGACCTGCATGCTCCTGAAGAACAGGAACACCATGCAGAACCTCCACAACATCATCATCGTGGAGGAGGACGCGTCGCTGGAGATCATCACCGGATGCACCACCGACAGACATGCCAACAACGCGCTGCACATCGGAGTCTCGGAGATATACGTGAAGGACGGAGGATCCTTATCGTTCTCTATGATCCACAACTGGGGATCCGACACCGTCGTAAGACCCAGGACCGCATGTATACTGGGCAAGGATGCCAAGTACGTCAACAACTACGTGATCCTGAACCCTGTCGGTACCCTGCAGAGCTTCCCCGTCACATACCTGAACGGCGAAGGCGCTTCATGCAAGTACAACACCATCTGTCTGGCACACAAGGATTCCAACATCGATACCGGCGGAGCGGTGATAATGAACGCACCCTACACCAGCGCGGAGATCATGTCCAGGAGCCTCAACAAGGGCGGGAAGATGATCGCGCGCGGAAGGCTCTCCGGTAACGCGGAGAAGGTGAAGGCGCACCTGGAGTGCAGGAGCATCGTCCTGGAGGACGGCGGTCTCACTCTTGCGGTACCGGAACTGGAATCCACCGTCGCGGATGTGGAGATGACCCATGAGGCGGCCGTCGGTAAGATCGACAGGGACCAGATCGAGTATCTGATGTCCAGGGGACTCACCGAGGACGATGCGGTCAGCATGATCGTCCGCGGATTCCTGGTAGGCGGCATCAAAGGACTCCCCGAGAACCTCAAGAGGGAGATCGACGACGCCGTCGAGAAGGCCAATCTGGGTAATTGATCTTAATAAAAAAGCCGGGAGCGATCCCGGCGCTCATTCCACTTTTCCCAGTGCGTCCACCGCGTGGATGGTATTGCCGTCATCGTCCTTGAATGATGTGTACACCCCTATGGGACTGTTCATGGGATCGCGTACGAACACCACATTCTCGTCGATGAGACGCCTGTGTATGTCGAAGGGATTCTCCACTCCGATGTAGACCCCAGTATCGATACCGGTATCCTTGCTCACCTTGAGGATGAGTACGCAATCGCCGCGCTTCAGGAAGGATTGTCTCCCGTCGCATGCGAACTCCTCGAATCCCAGAAGACCGCAGTAGAACCCTTTGCCTCTGTCGATAGAGGATACAGGGATCGTGCAGGCAGACAGACATTTCGGCAGCCCTTCATCCGTGTATGTGAAATTCCCTCCGCAGGGATCTCCGAGTGGCATGAACAGTGATTACGGAATGGGATGATAAGGATATTGTCAATATGTCGATTGAAAAATCCTAAGTTGATTTAGGAAAATTTGGTATTTTGTAGAAAATCCTAAGTTTACTTAAAAAATTTTATACGGACACGATGGTGCATGATCGATGGAAGTCCAAAGAACGAGATACCTATCGTTACTTGAAGCGGCCAGGGGGAAGACCGACCTTGTCAAGATAATAACAGGTATGCGCAGAAGCGGGAAGTCAACACTCCTGAAACAATTCCGCAGTACACTCAGCGAAGAAGACAATATCATCAGCATGAATGAAAGTCATATCGATGAGATACCGGATTGGAGTGGACTCAAGAAAGCGATACATGAAGAGATTGTTAACAACAGAATCAATTACGTCTTCATCGACGAGATCCAAAATGTATCTGGCTGGGAGAGG
>JBJEZZ010000076.1:0-33453 GCA_051887655.1 Candidatus Methanomethylophilaceae archaeon
TCTCCTTTCAGTGTCCGGCCATACATAAATATGCGATACCGCGGTCACAGGACAGGTGGTGTGTTTGGTCTGTAACGAGAGATACTGTCAGAGCTGCGCGATGCCTATGCCAGACGATTCCGTCCTTGGGAAGGAAAAGGACGGTTCCCTGAACCAGGATTATTGCAAGTACTGTTATGACAACGGTGAGTTCATCCATGACGTAACGATGGAGGAGTTCATCGAAGCATGTTCGCAGTTCGGCGAACAGGCGGGCATGACGAACGAACAGATGCGCGAACACTGTACCAAGGTCTTCCCCACTCTGAAAAGATGGAAGATCTGACGGCCCCGGCGGATGCGTGCCATATGTGCCAATGGTGCTTATGTCCCGCATCCGGTGGCGGCGAAACGTTTTGATTATTATACTTTTCTGCGTGGAATGTGTCCGATACGGGACACTAATCCTTGATTAAGTCATACTGTTCACTAATCTGTATCCGGTGGGTCATATTGTCCAACAAGACTTATAACCCCTGTTCTCCGTCTTCAACCGATATCATGAACAAGAAGATACTGGCCATTCTGATGGCAACAGTCTTCATCCTGTCCTCTTGCGGTGTCATGGTCTCATCTGCGGATGAGACGGACGCGGCGAAGAGGACCCTTGTCGTGGAAACCAGTCCCGACTTCGTACCTTATGATTACTATTACGGTAGCGAGTTCGTGGGTATCGATATGGATATCATCCGCGCCATCGGACAGGATCTAGGCTATGAAATCCAGTTCAAGCAGAATACGTTCGATTACATCATCATGTCCATCGAGAGCAAGAAGTCCGATCTGGGAGCTTCCGGTTTCACGATCACGGATGAAAGAAAGGAGAGTGTCAATTTCTCCATCCCCTATGCCGAGATCAAACAGGTGGTCGTCGTAAAGACGGACAAGGTCTATACGAGCGAGGATGACCTTAACCGAATCTCCTCCTGGTGTGTACACCATCCACAAGGTCTATACGAGCGAGGATGACCTTGAAGGCAAGAAAATCGGTGTTCAGATGGGTACATCCGGGGACTATTACGTCAACGATGATCTGGGGATAGAGCCCGTACGTATGAACACGTATTCCGACATCGTTCTTGCGCTCCTCAACGGTACCATCGATTGTGAGGTCGTCGACCAGCCCGTCGCATTGGCACAGGTGGCTGCACACCCCACGGAACTCAAGATCCTGGACATCCTCGAAGCGGGAATCGAAGAGTATGGATTCGTATTCAACAAGGATGATGATGCGCTCCTTCTCGAATTCAACACCTCCCTGCAGAGACTCAAGGATGACGGTACCGTGGACAGCATCATCAAATGGTATGCCGACAATGGATTCCGTACCGATACGCCTTCATACTTCGATCAGGAACCCACGCTCTTCGTCATCAGCGACACGGTCGCACCCTATTCCTACCAGAACCTCGGTTCCAGCGCGGGTATCGACGTCGACATCATGAACGCCGTCGCGAAGGATATCGGCTACAGGATAAGGTTCATCGATGTGGCCGCCAAGGACATCGAGACGAGGCTTTCCGAGTCCCCCAACTACATCGCGATAGGAGGATTGGGTAAGACCGATCTCGGTGAGGATTTCACCTTCTCCAACACCGTCGGCACCGATAAGCTGATCGTCGTGTCCCCGAAAGGTGAGGCCGCCGCCGATTCGGACAGTCTGTCCGGAAAGAAGGTCGCCGTAGTCGTGAATTCGGCCGCCAAAGGATACGCAGAGTCCAAGGGTGCCGAATCCGTCACCGAATACGCATCCGCCAATTATGCGATGGATTCCGTCAAGAGAGGTGAGACGGATTATGCGATCGTGGATAATGCGAGTGCGGAGGCATACATGGTCGGTTACAGGGATTATCTCGAGATCGATGACGTCCTCACCGATGCACCCGTGACCGAATACGCGTTCCTCTTCTCCAGTTCCGCGACCGAACTCATATCCCTGGTGAACGATTCGCTCGCCAGACTCACCGAGAACGGTACCATTGCGGATATCGAGAAGTACTACGCGGACAACGGATACAGTCTCAACACCCCGTCCTACTACGACGATACGGACAATTCGTTCTGGGGAAAACTGTGGGACAGGATCGAGAGGGCATTCCTCGAGAACGACAGATATCAGCTGATCATTACCGGTCTCGGCAACACCCTGAAGATAACGCTGATCGCACTCATCATCGGAATGGTGGTGGGTATCCTCATCGCAGCGGTACTGAGCATGAACGCCCAGACCGGCAGACTCAGGATACTCGCGGCGATCTGTAAGCTGTATGTCACCGTGATACGCGGAACGCCTGCGATGGTTCAGCTGCTGCTCATCTACTATGTGGTGTTCGCATCGGCCAATCTCAATCCTGTATTAGTGGCCGCGATAGCATTCGGTATCAACTCGGGAGCATATGTGACGGAGATAGTACGTTCAGGTATCAACTCCGTTCCTAAGGGACAGATGGAGGCGGCAAGGTGTCTCGGTCTGAATACCACGACCTCGATGAAATCGGTCATCGTGCCTCAGGCGATCAGGAACATCCTGCCCGCACTCGGTAACGAATCCATCTCCCTGCTGAAGGAGACATCCATCGCTGGATTCATCGGAATCATCGATCTCACCAGGGCAGCGGATATCATCAGAGGACAGACCTATGATGCATTGATCCCTCTGCTTGCGGTGGCATTGATCTATCTGGTCATCGTCCTGTTCCTGCAGTTCCTCATCAAGAAGCTCGAAAGGAGGCTGAACAATGCGTACTGATAACAACGTCGTGATAAAGGTCACGGATCTCCACAAGTCCTTCGGGGACAACGAGGTCCTGAAGGGCGTATCCATGACCGTTCACAAGGGAGAGGTCATCTCCATCATCGGACCGTCCGGATGCGGTAAATCCACATTCATCCGTTCGCTCGTCCTTCTGGAGAAGGCGGACAGCGGAGAGATCCTCTTCGACGGCGAGAACGTGCTCGCCGACGGTGTGGATGACAACAGGGTCCGTCAGAGGATCGGTATGGTGTTCCAGAGCTTCAACCTCTTCCCGCACATGACCGTCAAGAAGAACATCATGTTGGCGCCGGTGAAGCTGGGCCTGATGACCGAGGAGGAGGCATCCGCCAAGGCGGACGAGCTCCTCGCCAGGATCGGTCTGTCCGACAAGGCGGACCAGCACCCGTCCAGGCTCTCCGGAGGTCAGCAGCAGCGTGTCGCCATCGTGAGAGCGCTTGCGATGAACCCCGAGGTCATGCTGTTCGACGAACCCACATCCGCTTTGGATCCCGAGATGGTCGGGGAGGTCCTCTCCCTGATCAGGGATCTGGCCGACAGCGGGATGACGATGGTCATCGTCACCCACGAGATGGGATTCGCCAAGGAGATCTCCGACAGGGTCATCTTCCTCAACGAGGGATGTGTGGCCGAGGAGAACACCCCCAAGGAGCTGTTCGAGAACCCGCAGAACGGCCGTCTGAAGGAGTTCCTCTCGAAGGTCCTCTGACCGTCAAACAGGGCGGTCCCCGGACCGCCCATCCATTTTTTCTTTCATTTGCGAACGGTCACGTGGCTCTGTGCCTCATAATACCGGCGATGTACATCAGATATCTGACAATCACGTATGACACCAACACCGTGCATATGACGGTCTCCGCATCGGCTATGACGGAGACGACGTCGGATATGCCGCCGGTAAGTACGGATGACACGTTCTTCGAGGCTATGGCACTTATCACAAGGGGGAAGGTCAGTGCCGCATAGCTGGGGTAGAACTCCATGGCAAGCGTCTTCACGGCGACGTACAGTCCGAATGCGTAGAGTACGCACGCAACCGCATAGGCGACCGCGATCAACGTATCAGATACAGCATCGAACGATTGGATGTATCCCGCTATGCAGAGACTGACGGGCGCCGCATAGATGCACAGTAACGGGAACGTCGGTCTGGGTATGTCCATGAATCCCAGGTAGCGGTAGGTGATCAGGATGAAGAGTGGTATGAGTGCCAGCGATCCGAACCATACGGTTATCGATCCGACGGTGGCCATATCCAGGAACGGAGAGGTCACACCTGCCACCGCGATACCGACATAGACGATGAAACAGCTGGCGAACATCTTTTTGATGTCTATGCCGATGATGAACTCCTTGGTGAAATACACCATCAGCAGGACGTGCAGAACCATGGCGGTGCCCCAGACTGCAAGTGCCAGATCGTATAACGTATCGGAGATGTAAGTGGACATCACCATCAGGGCCATCGGGAACGTCCCGGAGACGCCTGCGATCACCGGGTCGCGAAGGTCCCTGCGTACGGATTCCGGGTCGGCGATCAATCTGGCCACCAACAGGATAAGGAAGAATGCTGCGACACCGAAACATATCCAGTGTGCGATCTCGGAATACGGATTCAACAGATTCCCCAAGGATGCGGTACCCAACGCCACACCCGCTGCGGGGATCGGTACCTTCGCAAGGACGCCCATGCCCGCGTATCGGTCCGAGGGTATTTCTTTTATGGGTAGGGGTATCGCGTCCATCGGTCGGATAACGATACGGTCCGCCGTATGATGCCCCCGTACGGGCGACACGGCGGCGGATCATCAGCATACATATCTCCGGCCCCGGAGCGCCACGTATCCGATATCCAGCATGTTCCGCGGGTGAAAATCGTCGGATCCGAGGGCAGGGGAAACGGTTATCTTTCTCATAGAGGATGACATATCCGTGCGCTACAAGGCGATAGCTTTTGATTTGGACGGCACATTGGTCAACACCGACGTGGATCGTTTCGCTCTCGACGATGTGAACCGTTATGTCCTGATGCCGATGGGATTCCCGGTGGATGAGATCTGGGAGGACAGGGATCGTTCGTCCAGACAGCCGCTGTACGATTGGCTGGCACATCACGGGAGGTCGCCCGAGAGGGAACGTCTCGACAGGCTCCTGGATGAGAGATGCCTGGCGATAGAGAAGCTCGGTGCCGAGAGCTCGTCGATGATCGACGGGATCACCGATGCGCTCGCCGAGTTGAAGGATTCGGGTGTCAGACTCGGTGTGGTCACCCGTGCGGGACATGAGTATGCCGAGATGGTGCTGGCACAATACGGTATGCTGGGATTCTTCGATGCGGTCCACGGACGCGACGACTTCGGCATGGCGGATGCGAAGCCCTCACCGAAGGCCATGTACCACATGGCGGACGCTCTGGGTGTGGGATTGTCGGAGATGCTGTTCGTCGGCGACAGTCCCACCGATTATCAGTCGGCACGCGATGCAGGCGTGGACTATGCGGGCGTGATGACCGGCAGCGGCTCACTGGAGCTGTGGTCATCCACCGACCCCGGGATAAGGATCATCCCTTCGGCGGCAGACGTGCTCTCTCTGATGTGACATCCGTCGTATCGGTGTCCAATCTCTTGTTGAGATGGTTCCTTCCGTCCGAGAATCCAGAGGAGTATGCGGTGCGATCCATGCCGTAGGCCCTATACCTCACAGATCTGACGGTGAAATGCTCTTTCGAATATCTTTCGACGGAATCGGGGACCGCCATCACCGTGGTGAGCGACCCCTCGTCGCAGAGTACAGATTCCAGTTCGGCATCCTGGTCCCTGTACGCCTTCTCCAGCCCGTCTATGAATCCTTTGGCGTAGCTGTTGCGGTACGCATCCTTCGCATTCCTGCCGGCGCAGTTGGCACGTATGGTGTTCACCGTGTATTCGAATGCCCTGACGCATACGTCCACATCGCTGCTCAGTCCTACGAACGATGCGGTGCGGGTCTTCTTGCCGTATTCCCTCTCGGAGAAACTTTTGCAGCAGAAACGTACGGATATCACGGACATGAGTTCCGGTACCCAGTTGTCGCGGACCGTGGTGTATGTGACGGACGACCTCCTGGTCTCCGGTTCCTCCTCGCAGGTGTCCTTCAGTTCGGGCTCCCCGATCTTGTAGGATGCCATCAGCCTCCGGGCCATCAGAAGGGCCGTACGGGCCTCGTTCTCATTGGGGGAATCGGATAGTGCCAGGCATTTCCTGATCTTATCGATGGCCTCCTTCCTGTCCATGATATCCTCTGCCGTATGCGATATGAAGAAGCGGCCCACGCAATAGAAGATCTCCCGCTTTGCCGGTACGGAACCGGCGTTGCGGTCGGTATCGACCCATTACGCGGAACCGGAGGTACATCACGGGTTCGCCTTATATCGGTTTCCCCGCGGATGCCCCGATCACTGTTCGTAGCTCCTGAGTATCTCGAGATCCCTCTTGTCGAGGTTGCTGCCCTTATAGTATGCCTCCCTTGCACCGGGGTCGCCCATCACGAAGATGGCCAGCATCCAGGGGATGTCCGTATCCTTGATCACGGACCTCGCGAGCTTGGGGTGGTTCAGTATGTCCATACCGACCTTGCTCATGACCTCCTTGAGCATCGCGTCGATGGCCTCCTGAACGGCCTGATTGGATACGGCCTCCTCGTGTGTCTCTTCTTCAGTAAGTCCCTCGACGTATCTCAGACAGGACTGCTCGTATACGGCCTCCATCTCGGGGGTGAAGTCGGGGAGGTCGGAAGAACCGTCCTTTGAGGGTCCGTCGATCATGTTCCTGATGTCCTCCACCTCGTACAGCAGGCCTGCACGGAGCGTCTCGGCAAGGAGCCTCTCCTCTCCGTCCAGAGATCCGATGGATGCTTCGAGCTCGGCGATCTTGGCGAGTTTGCGGTCGCGGGTCCTGAGGATCATGCCCTCGATCTCCTCGGCGGTGTACTGGGTGAGATCGATCTCCTCTTCCAAATCCTGAATCGTCTGGTCGTTCATACGGGTGCAATCGCCCGACCCGTATTTAATTGCAAGTCGCGGTTTGCAGCCGCATGACCGTTCCCTGATTCTGTTTTATATACATGTGCCAGGATTGTATCGTATATCCGGGAATCACCAGGTCGCGGAGGAATTGGATGAGGCTGATACACGTTTCCGATCTGCACATTGGCAAGAAGATGAGCGAGACATCCCTGGCGGAGGATCAGACGTACATACTCGGCAGGATCGTGGAGGCCGTACGCGACGAGAAGGCCGACTGCATACTGATCGCCGGGGATGTGTACGACAGTTCGCAGCCCAGTGCCGAATCTATGAGGATACTCGACGATTTCCTCACCGACCTGTCCGAGACCGGCGTGAGGACGTTCATGATCAGCGGGAACCACGATTCCCCCGAGAGGATCGATTACGGCGGTTCGATATTCGAGAGGAACGGTATCCATGTGGCAGGGGTGTTCGACGGGAAGGTGGAACCGGTCACGGTGGAGGACGGGGACGGCATCACCGCGGACATCTGCATGCTGCCATTCGTGAAACCGCATACGGTCAGGAGATTCTTCCCGGATGCGGAGATCGATGATTACACATCGGCCGTGCGCACCGTCATCGGTTCCATACCCCGCACGGATTCCAGATACCGCGTGATCATGGCGCACCAGTTCGTATCCTCCGGCAGCGGCTCACCGGAGAGGTGCGATTCCGAGGACATCCCCATCGGAGGGTTGGACGACGTGGACGTATCCGTGTTCGACGGATTCGACTATGTGGCACTGGGTCATCTCCACAGACCGCAATCCGTCGGCCGTCCCACCGTACGCTATTGCGGCACTCCCCTGAAGTATTCCAAATCGGAATGCGGTGTGCCGAAGAGCATCACCGTCGTGGAACTGGGTGACGGGATAGGGATACGCACGATACCGCTCACGCCGCTGAGGGATGTGAGGAAGGTCAGAGGGACCCTCGACCAGATAATAGAGGCGGGGAAGGACGACCCGTCCCCCATGGATTTCATCTACGCCGAGATCACGGACGACCCCATCGATGCCATGTCGAGACTGAGGGAGGTGTATCCCAACACCCTCAATCTGACCTTCGTAAGGGATGCCGGCCGCGACGTGGCACCCGTACCCATACCGGAGGCGGAGAGGCTGGATCTGATGGACATGTTCAGGAGGATGTTCCTCGAGATGAAGGACACGGAACTGTCCGAGGACCAGGAGGCCGCAGTGCGCAGTCTGATGGAGGAGTCGGGGGTGATCGGATGAGGCCGATCCTCCTGGAGATGACCGCGTTCGGTCCGTATGCGGGTACCGAGACGGTGGATTTCGATGCCTTCGGGAAGGGAGGGCTGTTCCTGATAACCGGGGATACGGGTTCGGGGAAGACCACCATATTCAACGCGATAACGTACGCACTGTACGGCAAGATCAGCGGCGAGCGCGAGGGTCACATGATGAGGAGCGATTTCGCCGAGCAGGATGTGACCACGTCGGTGAGACTGGTGTTCGAGAATGCCGGGAAGACGTACACGGTGACGAGGACACCGAAACAGGACATCGTCAAGAAGAGAGGCAAGGGTACGAAATCGGTCTCGGAGACCGCGGAGCTGGAGTGCGATGATACGGTCATCACCAAAAAGGCCGATGTGAATGCCAAGATAGTTGACATACTGGGCATCAAGTTCGAGCAGTGGGAACAGATCGTGATGATCGCACAGGGTCAGTTCGGAAAGATACTGACCGCAGATTCCAAGGAGAGGAAGGAGATCCTCAGGACACTGTTCAAGACCGGATGCCTGGTGGACTTCCAGAATCTGGTATCCGACAGGTTCAGGGAATTGGACGGCAACATCTCGTCCTTCTATGAGAAGGTGATCTCCCTCACCGACGGTGCGGTCCTGACCGAAGGATCGGAACTCGAGGCCAAGTTCAATACGATGCGCGGAAAGAGGGAATACATCAACGAGATGATCGAATTGCTGAGATCCTCCGTCGATGAGGACGGCAGGTCCCTCAAATCATACGACGCGGAACTCAAGGAAGCGGAAGAGAAGAAGAACGAGATCCATACAAGGGTCGGAAGCAACAACGAGCTTCTCAGGAACATCGAGAGTCTGAATGCCGCCAAGTGTGAACTGGAGACGCTGCTGGGCAGTAAGGGCGATGTCGATGCCGACCGCGATACGATAGCATTGCTCGAGAACGTCATCGCCGCAAAGGCCGATTACGGCAATGTATGCGGCAGCGAACAGCGTATAAACGATCTGAAGGCCAAAAAGGAGGAATCGGACGGGAAGTACGCTTCGATGACAGAGGAATTGAAGAAACTGGAGTCCGAATCGGAAGCCGAGAAAAAGAACCTACCCGTCATCGACGAGAAACGTACGGAACTCAACAACCTCAATGAGAAGAAGAAGGTCTTCGACACGATCGAAGGATTGAAACGTGACCGTTCGAAGATCGCATCGGAATTGGATGCCGCAGGATCATCCCTCAGGGACGTATCGGATAGGTTGAACTCTGTCAAGGATACCAAGAAAGAGTACAGGGCATACATCAACGATAACAGTGACGCTGTATCCTCGTTATCCGGATGCAGATCGGACATGGACAATCTGAAGAAGACGATGTCCGAGATCGGCAGGTTGGAGTCCCGGGCCGAGAGTCTTTCGACCTCGATCGCAAAGAGGTCCGACATGAAGAAGGACTTCGATTCCGCTCTCGAAACCTATCGCGGCATACATAGCGATTACAATGACAAGGAGGAGCGTTACAGGCTGTCCACCCTCGGTATCTTCATAGACAGGCTCACGGACGGCTGTCCCTGTCCGCTCTGCGGTTCGACCGAACATCCGTCCCCGGCGATGCGCGATCCCGATGCACCGACCGAGAAAGAGGTCGATACCCTCAGGAAGAGATCCGAGGCGGCCTATGAGGATCTCGGTAAACTGAAGTCGAAATTGGATACACTCGACGGTTCGATCGAAGCCGAGAAGAAGACCCTCTTCGAGAACACGGCCATCCTGACGGGGGAGACACCCGGCTCCGCGGACGACGTCCCCCGCATCCTGAAGAAGTACAAGGATTCGGTATCCCGGAAGGAGGAGGACCTCAGGGGCAGGATCGAAGAACTGACCGGGATCGAAAACAAGATAAAGGAGATGACCGACGAACTGAACAATTCCCTCGATGCCGAGGAGAACAGGCTTACCGAGGAGAAAGACCGTCTCGACAAGAAGATCACGGATCTCAAGGAAAAACAGTCTGCCGCCGATGCCATAATCGATGAGAAATCCAAGAGTATCGGCAATCTGTCCAAGGATGAGGTGAACGGACGCATATCCGAACTGGGCTCCGAGATCTCCGGGATGGAGAAGAGGGTCCGGGATGCCGAAGGGAAGGTCAGAGAATGCGGCAACGAGCTCAGCAGACTCCGCGGGGAGATCGAAAGCATCGGGAGCAGTCTGGCCGAAGAGGAGAAACGCAAGGCGGGATACGATGCCGTCCTCGATTCCAGACTGTCCGAATTGGATCTGGATCTCGACGCGTTCAAATCCGAACTCGAGAGGGAAGGGGAGCTGGAGGGTCTCAAATCCAACGTCAGGGAATACGACAACTCCTACAACAGGCTGACGGCCACGATAAGGACCAACGAAGAGATGATCGGCGGCAGGGAATCGGAGGATGCGGACGCTTTGAAGGCCGAGGCCGAGGCCGCGGACAGAAGATACAACGATATCTCCGAGAGACGCAATGCGGTGAACCGCCGCATGGAGCACAATGCCGACATAATAGCTTCGGTCGGAAGGATCATGGCCGGGATCGGCGAACTCAACAGGAGATACACGGAATTCAAACCGATATACGACGTGGCACTGGGTTCCTCGGGCAACAGGATCGATTTCGAGACCTATGTGCAGGCGATGTATTTCGCGAACGTGCTGAGGTATGCCAACAGAAGACTGAGCATGATGACGTCCGGAAGGTTCGAACTGAGACTGTCCTCCGAGATCAGGGACGGGAGGTCGTCATACGGGTTGGACCTGAACGTCATGGATGCCTTCACCGGACGCATACGTTCCGCGAACACCCTGTCCGGCGGTGAGACATTCAAAGCGTCTCTCTCCCTGGCACTGGGTCTCTCCGATGCCGTCCAGGCCTCCAGCGGAGGCATAAGGATAGACACACTGTTCGTGGACGAGGGATTCGGTACGCTGGATGCGGAGTCCATGAGGTCCGCCATGCAGGTCCTGGATCAGCTCAGCACGGACGGGAACCGTCTGGTCGGCGTCATATCCCACGTGCAGACGCTGAAGGAGAACATCGACCGTAAGATCGTGGTCACCAACGCCAGGATGGGCGGCAAGGGAAGCAGTCTCCGCATAGAGACGTGATCACCAATCGTCGGCGATGCGGTCCACGCAGGGGACGTCGTAAGGCCTGGTGTCGATGATGTCCAGGACCTTGGATACCCTCGCATCCCTGTCGCGGATGGTCCCGGATCCGTAGAAGAAGATGCCGTTGTTGTCCTCGTGGTCCTTCCATTCCGGGGACCTCGGATTGGTTGATGCGTGCGAACGCATGTCGTCGCCCTCATACACTCCCAGTATGCGTATCCCGCCGGAGGATTCCGTGCACACGAGATATACCCCTGGTTCATCCGGAAGCCCTTCGGGACCGTACGGTCCGTTGAATTCGATGTCTCTTAGAATCATATTATCTCCTCCCATCTCTCGGAATGCTCCTCATGGAATTTGTACTCCGTGACGGAACGGAACCTCTCGCCGCCGCGGAACACGCATCTGTCGTAGCGGTCCGTCTCTATGGCGCCGGGGACGTACTGGGTCTCCAGACATACCGCGGAGCGGCTGCCGTTGACCCTTCCGCAACGTCCGGTCTCGTTCAGACCGTTCGCGGTGTAGAGGACCATGGCAGGCATGTCGGTGAGCACGTCCATGCATATCCCGGACACGTCGGATGCGAGGGTGGCCACCTTCCTCATGCCCTTCCCGTTCAGGAGGTACGTGTTGTCGTAGCCTCCGTCCTTGGAGGACGGGTCCCCGAATCCGTCCCCGATCCTGCGTACGGTACGGAAATCGAATATGGTGCCGGCGACATCGACGGTGTCATCCGTGGACACCCCGTCCTCGCGGTCCTTCGTGATCATGTCCGAATCGATCCTCAGCAGATGGTCGGCGACGGAATCGCTGTACGGTCCGTCGAGGTTGAAGTAGGAATGGTTGGTCATGTTGAACACGGTGTCCCTGTCGGATACCGCATCGTACTCTATACGGACGGCGTTGTCCTCGGTTATCGAATATGTGACGGTGACGACTGCATTCCCCGGGAATCCCTGGTCGCCGTCGGGGCTCTCGATACGGAACACGACACCGTTCTCATTCGCGGATACCGTCTCCCACATCCTGCGCCCGTAGCGCTCCTTCCCGCTGTGCAGGTTGTTCCCGTTCCCGTCCTTCTCCAGTTCGTACCTTACGCCGTCCATGGAGAAGGATCCGCCGGCGATCCTTCCGGCGTGTCTGCCCATCACGGCCCCGTAGCTGGTGCGGTTGGCGAGGTAATCCTCGCATCTGTCATATCCGAGTATGACGTCGCTCACGGAACCGTCGATGTCCGGTACGCATACCCTGACCATATGTGCGCCGTAATCGGTGACATCCAGCTGCACCCTGCCGTTCCACATGCTGTAGAGATGCACCTCGGTGCCGTCGGGCATTCTTCCGTACGGTCTGCATACCCATTCCATTTCCATCGCGTGCGTATCATCCTTCAAAGCCATATCTCTTATGTAGGCAAGGACATTACCGTGGCATGAAGAGAACCGTCACAAGGGCATCATACCTCGCGGCATTGAATGCCTGCAAGGGGACCAACGATACGGTGAAGGTCATCTGCGGTATGCGCAGATCCGGAAAGACCGCGATCCTGGAGGAGTACATCAAACAGCTGAAGTGTTCCGGGATCCGCGATTCCGACATAATCTATCTTGATTTTGAGAAGCGCAGCGGACAGGACCTCGACGATGCGGACAAGCTGGACGCATATCTCGCCGGCAAGGCCGGCGACGGGGAACAGTCCTACGTCTTCCTGAACAACGTCTGCCGCGTCAAGGGTTGGGAGTCCGTCCTTTCGAGGCTGATCGCCCTCTCCACGTGCGACGTGTACGTCACGGAGACGTTCTCCGAGCCCATCCACCACGCGCTCGGCGGTATCAAGGTGAAGGACATAGAGGTCACGCCCCTGTCGTTCGCGGAATTCATGACCGCGTATCCCATGGAGGACGTGAACACCAGGTTCAGAGAGTATGCCGTCTACGGAGGGCTCCCCGGCGTGGACCCGTCCGACGGCGAGAGGGTGTGCGACAGTGAGCTGGAGGGGATATTCAACACCATCGTGCTCAACGACCTCATCCTCAGGACCAAGGAGGATCCCACGGTCCTCTTCGATGTCACCAACCACCTGTTCAGGAACGTCGGCAAGGAGATGACCTATGCAGACATCGCGAAAGCATGCCACATAAGCGCATCCGCCGCGGAGAGGTACGTACGCGCCCTGGAGAGCGCATACCTCGTGAAGCGCGTCGACAGGTACGACGTGAACATGGGCATGCTCAAGGAGCACCCGTTCCGTCTCTACGCCACTGACAACGGGATCAGGAACTTCGCGCTGAAGTACGACATGGGGATCGATTTCCGCATCGCAATGGAGAACATCGTGTACCTCGAACTCGTCAGGCGCGGATACACCGTGCGTGCCGGCAGCGTCCACGAGGCGGGAGTGTCCTTCACGGTGATAAAGGACGGTGCCACCGGGTTCTTCCATGTGCTGCCGTCCGTGGAGGCCGCGGACTCCGTCCTGAAGGACGAGGGTGTCGTCGGTGCGTCCACCGTGCTCTCCATGGACTCCGGTCTGCCGGAGACCTTCGGAAAGGCCCGTCTGGTCAATCTCTGCGATTGGCTCCTCGGATGACGGTCTAAGGGCGCGGACGGTCCTCGCAGATATGCACGTAGGTACCGTCCCTGCCCTCCACTATCTCGGACGATACATTGTACACGTCCGAGATGTTCTTCTCGGTGATCACTTCCTCCGGCGTACCGCAGGCGTGGATGTGACCGTCCTTCAGCATGACGACCCTGTCGGAGAACCTCATGGCGAGGTTCAGGTCGTGCAGTGCGATGAGTGCTCCGGACCCCCTGTCCGTCATGAACGTCTTGACGGCCCTGAGCGTATCCAGCTGGTTCCTGAGGTCCAGAGCGGACGTGGGTTCGTCGAGGACGTAATAGTCGGGACATTGTGCCAGCGCACGTGCGATGATGACCTTCTGCAATTGTCCTCCCGACAGGTCGTTGGTGTACTTCCTCATCAGGTCGTTCAGACCCATGGCATCGATGGCCGACGATGCGGCCTCGAAATCCTTCCTGGAGTACGACCACGACATGTACGGTGCCCTCCCGACCAATACCGCGTTGAACACCTGCATGTAGTCGGCGGTCACGTATCTCTGCGGTACGTACCCGATCATCCTGGAGAACCTCCTCGGATCGGCCTGGGTTATGTCATCCCCGTCGATGGTTATGGTGCCGCCGCGGGGTCTCATCACCCTGCACACGGTCTTGATGAGCGTGGATTTTCCGGAACCGTTGGGTCCCAGGACGGATACGAACTCGCCCCTCTCCACATCGATGTCTATCGAATCCAGGATCGTTGTGTCGCCGTATCCCTGCGTGAGCGAACGTATGCTCAGCGTCACATGTTCACCTCCTTGTTCCTGCGGGAGATGAGCCAGATGAAGAATATCCCTCCGATGATGTACATTATGATTCCCACGGGCAGCTCCTCTGGGGATATGACCACCCTGGCCACCGTGTCCGACACGATCAGTATGAGTGCGCCGAGGACCGATGCGGCAGGGAAGAGGAACCTGCAGTCGTTCCCTATGAACATCCTGCAGATGTGCGGTGCCATCAGGCCGATGAATCCTATGACCCCGGTGAATGCCAGACATGCGGACGTGACCAGGGTGGATATTACCAGTCCCGCCGTCCTCAGGCGGGACACCCTGACACCGAGGCTCTCGGCGACCTCCTCCCCCGCGGAGAGGATGTTGACCTTCATGGACATCGATTCCAGTACGGCGAACGATGCGATCACTATAGGGATCAGTATGATGTCCACGCTCCAGGACGCGTTCCACATACCGCCCATGAGCCAGAGCGTGATCTCGCGCAGTGCGTCATCGGTGGAGATGTACTTCGCGAGGGACACGCCGGCCTGGAAGAGGTAGCTGATGATCACACCGGCCAGGATTATGGTGGAACGCGAGATCCCCTTCCTCCTGGAGAGCATGATCACGATGGCTATGCTCAGCATACCGGACAGGAACGCGAACAGCACGATGATCAGATTCTCGTTCATGAACTGCATACCCAGCAGTTCGAAGCTGCCGTTTATGAACGACCCGAACAGCGTCGAACCGAACACGATCGCCATGGCCGCACCGAAGGATGCAGCCGATGACACACCGAGCGTGAACGGACTCACGAGAGGGTTGCGGAGGATGTTCTGCATCACCGCACCGGATATGCCGAGACTGATCCCGCACAGTATGCACAGCAGCGAACGGGACATCCTGCCGTTGATCACGATGTTCTGATACCAGGCCTTGTCCGGACCGTCCACGAGGTTCGGCAGGATGGAGTGCCCTATGCTTCTCAGGACGTCCTCCACCCCTATTGTGACCGGACCTATGCACAGCGATACGAGGAACGCGGCCAGGGTGCATACCGTCAGTATGACGATGAAGACGATACCCTTCCTGGAGGATTCGCCGTAGGCGCATTCCACATCGCTGATGCTGTCCATGTCCATACCCGCTCAGACGATTGTCGCGTATTCCTTCGTGAGGCAGTCGTACGTCTCGGACAGTCCGAACGAGGCGTTGTAGTCCGCGATCAGTTCCTGAGGCGTCACACCGATGTCCGCACCGAACAGTCCCGCGATGCAGGCGAGTCCTACATAGTCCTTGGGTCCCGCGAGGACATCGGTCTCGATGACAAATATCCTGGCACTCTTCACGGGCCTATCCAGACCCAGTCCGCTCATGTAATCCGCTAACTTCTGGTACGCATCATCCATCGATTTACCCTCGATGGAACGGATGAACACATAATCTATGCCGGTCTCGTTGTCGTAGTTGCATATGTTCTCGTTACTGGGTTTGCTGGTCACCCCGGTACCTATGTTCCCGTCCATTATCTTGGTGATCACATCCTTCCCGTGGATGGCCGTTATCGCGCTGTTCAGCTCGGAATTGGCGTTGTAGAAGCTACCCATCGTAGCGAACATGAACATATAGCCCGGTTCTCCCGGGAGGAGCGACGCGGCATCGTTTATGCTGTCGATGATGTCCGCACGTTTCTCCTTGTACGTGTCGTATCTGTCGTTCGAATCTGCGGAATCGATGAGCTTCAGCAATTCCTCCACGTCCTTCAGCATGGTGGAACCGTAGCAGTCGAGACGGAGCACCTTGATATTGAAGTTGTTCAGCAGAGCGGATTCCGTGGCGGCGGAGAACGATCTGGATGCTGACTGGCAGATCAGTACCTGCACGCCCGCGTCCGCGGCCAGTTCTCCGCTGGGATCGTTGTATTTTCCGAGATCGACGCATCCCCCGTAGATCTCCGGGAAGATATCGATCGTGCTGTTGTCGGCCGCGACCACGAGATCGGATGCACCCACGATCTCCAGGAATTCGGCCGCGTGGGTGTTGACCGTCGCGATCTTCTTTATCGGGAATGGCAGCGTGACGTCGTTCCCCAAACTGTCATTCACGGTGATGCTGTCCTGTGTCGTATCGTTGTTCTGATTGCCTATCACCACGGCGGCGCCTCCGGCGACCACCAGTGCGGCGAGGCATATCGCTACTATCATGTTCGTCTTCATAGTTCTCTCTCCATGTCGTATCGTGATGTCTTCCGTTCTAACGGCATGCCTCGATGATACCGGACACCCAATCGGTGTCCGAGAGCGCATGCTGATGGGTGTAGGATCCGATGGAGTTCCCGGACACGAGTCCGTCCATGTGCGGGGTGACGCCCGCACCTCTCTCCATGTCGAAACCGAGAGGGTACTCCCTGCGGAGCACTATCTCGGAATAATGGAACGAATGTCCCTTCACCTTCCTTCCGAACAGCGGGTTGTCGCCGTTCGGTACCGCGATGTTGTATGTGGGTCCGTGTCTGCCGGACATCACGGCATCGCCGTCGAATATCCCTGCCATCCTGTGGTGCGTACCGTCCGCGGACACGATCGAAGAGCACATGGTCATCAATCCTCCGCATTCGCCTATGACCGCGCGCCCTTCGTCGGATGCGTTCTTCAGACCTTCCAGGAAATCGACGTTCCCGGAGATCCTGTCGCAGTGCAGTTCGGGATAGCCTCCGCCGATGTAGTACACGTCGGCATCGGGGAGCAGATCGCCCTCGGTCGGGCTGAAATACGTGACATCCATCCCCGCGGCCTCCATGCATTCGATGTTGTCGCGGTAGTAGAAACAATACGCATCGTCCATGGGTACGGCGGCCTTCAGACCGCAGTCATGCTCCGCGTACGGCGATGTGTCGGGCAGTTCCGAGGCGGGCTCCCTGCAGATGTCCAGCAGTCTGTCGGTGTCTATGCCGTCCAGGAGACATTCCAATCCCTCTATGACGGATCTGGAACGTTCGTTCACCGTGTGCAGTCCGAGATGCCTCTCCCTCGTGGGAGGGGAGTCCTGTTTCCTCACCGCCCCTACGATCTCGACGTCGCAGTACTTGCCGATGGCATCCCTGAGCTTCCTCTCGTGCTGTGTTCCGGATACGTTGTTCAGTATCACCCCGCCGATGCGGAGGTCCCTGTCGAAAGCAGAGAATCCATTTATTATCGCCGCCGCGGACCTGGTGAGCGAACGCGCGTCTATCACCAGAAGGACCGGGAGTCCGAGGATCTTCGCGATCTCGGCAGTGGATCCCCTCTCGTCGGTGCCGCTCTGTCCCTCGAACAGTCCGCGGACGCCCTCTATGATGCAGAGGTCCGCATCCCTGGAGGAATACCCTACGATGTTCCTCACGGTATCGGGGGATGTCATGAAGGTGTCGAGATTCCTGCTCCTGCGCCCCGTGGCCACCGTGTGGTACATGGGATCGATGAAATCGGGACCGACCTTGTACGGCTGTACCCTCATCCTCTTGGAGAGTGCGGACATCAGCCCCGTGGATATCGACGTCTTCCCGCTGCCGCTGCCGATGCCGGAGATCACCACTCCCTTCATCGTCACTCACCGACGATCTCTCTGAGCGTGTCCCCCGTCTCCATGGGCACGATTGTCCTGGTCCCCATGACCATCGAATGCGAGGATATCTCGCCCACGGCGAGACGGCATCCCATCGAGAGGTAGTTGGACAGCTGTCTCGGCTGATCGGTTATCAGCACATCGTTCTCGGAGAATCCGGGATACATGTGAGGCATGCCGACCAGTATCAGGAGGTCCGGTGCGAACCCGTCCACCGCCTCCTTCATCCTGTCCCCTACGACCGCGTACTCGTCGAGGCCTCCGATCACCGCATCCACCTCGACGCCCTTGGATCCGAGCTCCTCGGTGATGTCGCGCGCATAGCGCCTTATCCTGGGGAGTCCGAGTCCGGTGTCCAGGTTCCCTGCGAGGAACAGTTCCCCTCCGAGCTTCCTCCTGGCGGTGTCCAATGCCAGGAACATGTCCGCGAAACGGTATGCGAGTTCCTTCTTCGCCAGCATCACGCATGCCACGCGCTTCCCGGAACGGAACGCGTCCGCGATGGTGTTGGCCACGTTCATCTTGGTCGGCCCTCTTACGGGCGTGAGATACTGCTTGGACGTCAGTCCGGTGGACCTCTCGGCCGCGGTGGCCGATTTGAGGAGCCTTATCTGCCTCTCCTTCTCCGTATCGTCTATTATCCCCGCTCTGCAGGCACCCTCGATGGCCTTGATGGCACCGTCGGTGTTGTTGGTCATGCATCCGTGACAGTCCACGGGGAACACGTTGCATCCGATGGCCGCGCGTGCTATCGCGGCTCTGAGGTCCTCTCCGATGATCATGCTGGCGCATGTTCCGATCACGGCCACGTTCTTCGGATCGAACCTCTCCTTTACTAGTTTAAGTGTCTCCACGAGCGAATCGGAGCCTCCGAAAATGAGGTCGTCATCCTTCATACCGCTGGTGACCACCCTGACGCCGGCCTCCTCGATCATCCTGGATGCCATGAAGCTGCATCCGGCGGGGCCGTGCACCACGATGACATCCACGTCCAGGTCTCTGAGCGTGTACATCGCCGCGACAATGGGATTCGGGCGCGGATGGATGACCTTCATTGGAATCCCTCTTTGACGAACCTTATGACCGTATCCTTCCCCTCGGGGATGGCCACGTCGTTGTTCACCCCGTCGGTGAACACGTATTCCGTCTCGTAAAGGTCCAGCACATGCCTTATGAGATGTGCCTTCATCTTGTCGCAGACCTTCTTGCTGACGGGGTCCACGATGACGAACGCATTGCCGAGGGCACCCATCTCCTTCAGGCACTCCATCGTGCGGTTGACGGATATGTGCGATATCCCGGGGTTGCGTTCGGTGACGTACCATGTGCCGTCCCTCTCGGAGATCTCTCCCCTTCCGGGTACGCCTCTGAAGGACGACAGCGCCTTGGATACCGAGGACGGGTGGACGTGGAGATGGGAACATACGGTCATCGCCATGTCCATGGCCTGCAGGTACTGCAGGGACAGGTACGAACCGTCCAATTCCGTCTCGTATTCCTTGCCGTCATAGGTGTATCCGATCCTGAGCGGCTCTCCCAGTCCAGGTGCGTTCAATTTCCTTATATTGTCCTCATGGAGCTCCAGACGGTCCGTGTATGCGGACCATACGTCCCTTTCGGATCCCATGACGATGTTGACCCCGTCCGTGTTGAATATCTCGGCCTTCGCGCAGGATGCCTTGCGGGAATCCTTGGCGATACCATAGTCCTCAGCGAGGTTGGTTATCACGGAGATATTAGCCTTGGAGCTGCCTCCGAGGGAGACCTCCGATATTACGACATCGTAATCCGTGTCGGGCAGGACGAGTATGGATGTGGGGGCTATGCTGCGCAGCTCCTCCACGTAATGGGTGCCCCCGACGTACGGTCCGTCGCCCCTGGACGTGTGCAGGTAGACCTTCCTCCCGCAGGCGTCCAATATGTGCGCTATGAGGTAGCAGGTGGAGGTCTTCCCCTTCACGCCGGTCACCTCGATCCTGAACGGTCCCTTACCGACGAGACGTCCCACCGCCGCGCTGAAGGTCATCCTCTCTTTGAACACCGAACCTTCGAGGAACGTGTCCGGACAGTGGGCGGGGGAGATCACGAGATCGTAATCGTCCTTCGGTACGGGGCCGCTCACGCGTGCCCCGAGACCGGTCAGTTCATCCTTGAGCTGCTGTTTGGCGATACCGTACACGTCGGCACAGGTCACGTCGTATCCGAGCGGGAGGAGTCTCCTCGCGATTATGTCACCGCCGTGCACCATGTCCATGATCAATACCTTCTCGGGAGAGTCCCCTTCCTGTTTCCTGAAATCACCGTACATCGGAATCACCTCATATGGCCCTCATGCCGCCTTCGGCATCCTTGGAAAGTTCCAATATCGTTCCTGCGAGTGCGCGGTAGGATGCGGCCTGTCCGGAATCCGGTGCGCCCTCTATGACCGTCATGTTCTTGGCCTCGCAGTCCTGGACGGTCTGAGACCTGGCGATGCGTGCGATCACACCGGTGCCGATCTCCCTGCATGCGGTATCGACCAGGCCGTCCTCCGAATCTATGCCTCTGGAGTTCTGTATGAGCCCGCACAGTCTCGCATATCCGCTGGATGAGAAGTTGGCCACGGCGGATGCTATGTTCGACGCCGCATAGAGCGACATCATCTCGCCGGAGGACACTATGAACACGTCGGATGCGTAGCCGTTCCTGATGGGCATCGCGAAACCTCCGCATACGACATCCCCGAGCACATCGTATATGATCACATCCGGACGGTACGTGTCGGTGGCACCCAATCTCTCCAACGTCTCGAACGCCGCGATGATACCTCTGCCCGCACATCCCGTACCGGGGCTGGGCCCTCCGCATTCGACGCAGAGCACCCCTTTGTATCCTTCGTGCACGATGTCCTCCAGGGATACGTCCGAACCGCCCCTCATGGTGTCGAGGACGGAGGGTATCCTCCTCCCGTTCAGCAACATCCTGGTGGAATCGGATTTCGGATCGCACCCGATCTGCATTACCTTCAATCCCATGTCCGCAAGCGCGGCACTGATGTTGGCGGACGTGGTGGATTTACCGATCCCTCCTTTGCCATAGATAGCGATTCTTCTCACGATGCCCCATATGGTGAAAGTTGATTAATAATATTTGGATAAAAAATAACACTTATTAAGAATAATGTCACAATACTTCGCAGGGAGGATCGTCCAGCACCGCGGCGGATATGGGATCGGTGCAGGTATGTATGCCAGAAGGATGTCCCGAGGATCGGGACCTCCGTATCGTAACGGGAGAACAGAAAGTACCCCGGGACGTGCCCGGGGCGATGGATGTTTCAGGGGATCAGTGCATGATCCTGTTGCCGGCCATGGGTCTGTGGTACTTGCCCGTGGCGGAATCGATGCCGATGCGGTAGATCGCTGCGACATCCGCGAGCTTCTTGTTCATGGGATCGTTCACGCGCTCGGGGGTGAGTTTGGCGATGGTCGCCTTGAGGGCGGCGATCTTCTCATCCGTGTCGGTGACCTCGGAGACGGTACCGCGGACGATCACGGATTCGTAGATGGAGGTGGTGTTGCATCCGTCGGGTCCGCAGTGTTCGAACCCTCCGAGGATCATCGCGGTGAGGCAGACCTTGTCGCATGCCTTGATGTTGTCGACCTTCTCTCCGACCTTCCTTCCGTGGAAGTAGATCGCATCATCGATGCGTACGAAGTTGACGGGGGTACCGTAGGGGTATCCGTCCTTGCCGACGGTGGACAGTACACCCTCCTTGGTCCTGTCGAGGACGGTGTAGATCTCGGACTTGTTCAGATAGAATCTCTCCATGTTGGGTTGCATGATCGCAAATCTTCCGGACCGATTATATAACCTTCTGTATGATGGCGGATGTGTACGACCATTGACGTTCTTAATCAACATCGAAGCTTTATTTCAAGCGGTGTTGTACGTCGATAAGCGTCAGCGGTCATCGCAGTGTGCCGACAGCATCCCTGAACCGACCGGATATATCGGGCATGTCCCGGATGCGGACGGCCATACCCGGGGGATATGTAACATTAAAATCGCAGGATGGTCCTTGCGGTCCATGGACAGGATGACACGCATCGAGCCCGTTCTTCGCCATGAACCCGATACAGGAAGGAGATTCGTCGCTTTCGACATGTTCAACACCATCGTGAGGATGGTCCACGGCAAGAAGGAGACCGAGGTCTTCATGAAGTTCTACGCGGACCGTATGTCCGACCGTCCGATCGCGGATGTGAAGCGCGCGTTCTACGGACACGTCACCGAGCTCATGATCGAGAGGTCCCCGGAGAACATGGAGGTGACCTTCGAGGAGGTGGCATCCCTGACCGCGTCCGATTTCGGTGTCACGATCGACGTTCCGTACGAGGAGGTGGAGAGGTCCGTTCTGGTGGACGGGGGTTTCGTGGTGTCCATGGAGGGTGCGGAGGACACGTTGCGTTTCTTCAGGGACAACGGTTACCGTGTGGCGGTCCTCAGCAACAGTTACTTCAAAGGCAGCACATTGATCGGCCTGTTGGAGAAACTCGGTCTGTACAGGTATGTGGACCTCCTGATCTCCAGTGCGGACATCGGATACATGAAGCCCCGCAGGGAGGCGTTCGACATCCTGGCGGAACGCATGGGTGCCGACAACGGGGATGTGTACTTCGTCGGGGACGATCCCGTGAACGATTATACCGGATCAGTATCCGCGGGAATGAGGCCCATACACATAGACCTCAAAGGGAGGCCCATGGGCGTCAGCGTCGGATCAATATCGGAGATCCCCTCGCTGTTCGTCGATTGACGTACATCACATCATACGATTCGAACGTCCTGTTTATGACGAAAGGGTCAAGGTGCCCCGGAGGGCACCTTCTTATCGTTCATTCCCACTCGATGGTGCCGGTGGGCTTGGGCGTGAGGTCGTAGAGGCATCTGTTGACACCCTTCACCTCATGTGTGATGCGGTCCGCGATCCTGTTGAGGAGAGCGTAGGGTATCTCCTCGATCGTAGCGGTCATGGCATCCACGGTGTTGACGGCGCGGATGACCACCGGCCATTCGAAGCTCCTCTTGTCATCCTTCACACCGACGGTCTTGAAATCGGGCACGATGGTGAAGTACTGCCACACCTTGCCCTCGAGACCCGCCTTGGCGAACTCCTCCCTGAGGATGGCATCCGATTCCCTGACGGCCTCGAGCCTGTCGCGGGTGATCGCACCGACGCAGCGGACACCGAGCCCGGGTCCCGGGAACGGCTGTCTGAACACCATGCTGTCAGGAAGTCCCAATTCCTTCCCCACAACGCGTACCTCGTCCTTGAACAGGAACTTGATGGGTTCGACGAGCTCGAACTTCATGTCGTCGGGAAGCCCTCCCACGTTGTGATGTGCCTTGACCGGTCCGCTCTCGATGATGTCGGGATAGATGGTACCCTGAGCGAGGAAACCTATGCCGTCGAGCTTGCGGGCCTCCTCCTCGAACACGCGGATGAACTCCGCACCGATGATCTTCCTCTTCCTCTCGGGTTCGTCCACGTCCCTGAGCTTCTCCAGGAACCTCTCCGATGCATCCACGTATACGAGATTCGCGTCCATCTCGTCGCGGAACGCCCTGACGACCTGTTCGGGTTCGCCCTTGCGCAGGAGTCCGTGGTTCACGTGGACGCAGGTGAGCTGTCTGCCGACGGCCTTGATGAGGAGTGCGGCGACGACGGAGGAGTCCACACCTCCGGACAGTGCGAGAAGCACGCCCCTGTCCCCGATCTGTTCGCGAAGTGCGTCGATCTGTCCGTCTATGAATTTCCTGGCGAGTTCGGGAGTGTTGATCCTTTCCATGGATTCGGGGCGCTTCTCTGTCATGATTGTATCTCCTTCTCCGTCATACGCGGCCGTGCCGCATGTGCGGATACGTGCATAAGAAGGCACTCTCCGCATTTATTGATGATGCAGGTCGAAGGAGATCACGGATTCCAACAGGCACCTGAACGTGTATTCCTCCGGAACGACGTCCGGAGCGAATCCCCTCGCGGCGAGCTCCCCTGCGGTGGGTGCGCCGATGGCACCGATACGGGCGCCCTTCAGGAGTCTGGCGGAATCGTCCCCCATGGCCTCGAAGAACGAACCTACGGACATACGGCTGGTGAACAGGAACCAATCGATCTCCCCTCTCAGCCCCATCTCCCTCATGGTCTCGGTGCGTCCGTCGCCGCTGTGCATGGAGAGACGGTACGCGATCAGTTCGTCGGTGTCTATGTCCAATGCGTTCAGACCGTCGATGAGTGCGGGAGAACCGTGATCCGAATGGATGACGATCGTCGGATCCCTTATCCCGTTCGCCCCCGCGTATCCGACTATGCCCTCGGAGGAGTACACCTCGGGAAGATCAAAAGTTTCGATCCCGGCGGATTCCAGGGATGCCTTCGTGGATGTGCCGATGGGGACGCAGCGCACGCCTTCGAACAGGGATGCGGTATCGTCCTTCCACACGTCCACGCATTCCTCTACGGCCGTGGGTGAGCAGAACACGGCGATGCCGTAACGTCCGTCCTCCAACGCCTTCCTCACGCGTGCGAAGTCCTCCGCATCGCCTTGGACGATGTCCAGGGACGGTGCGCATACGGCGGACAGGCCGAGGGACTCGGCCACTCTGAGGGATTCCTCGAGTCTCCTCTCCGGCCTTGTGAACGCTATGGTGGTCATCCGAGGTCCCCGAGCCTGTCACGTTCTCTCACGACGTCGCCGATGACCATGATCCCGGGCGCCTCGAGTCCCTTCTCGATGATCGTACTTTCAAGGGTACCGAGTGTGGCGGTCTCCGCCCTTCCGGTGTCGCGGGTCCCGTCGGTGAGTACGGCCGCGGGCGTGTCGGCGGACAGGCCGCCCTCGATCAGCTCCGCTGATATCCTTCCGGCGTTGGACATCCCCATCAGTATGACGAGTGTCGATCCGGTCTTGGCGAGGGCCTTCCAATCCACCTCGCCCCCGTCCATGGAGTGTCCGGTGACGATGGTCACGGACGATGCCGAGCCCCTTCTGGTGACCGGGATACCGCATATCTCGGGAACGGAGATGGATGAGGACACGCCGGGGACGACGGTGACGTCCACCCCTGCCTCCCTGAGTGCCAGTGCCTCCTCGGCACCGCGTCCGAACAGGAACGGGTCCCCGCCCTTCAGGCGTACGACCCTCTTGCCCTGTCTCCCGTAGTCGACGAGTATCTGATTGATCTCCGTCTGGGTCTTCTTATGGTTGCAGCTCCTCTTCCCCACATCCACCAGTTCCGCGTCGGGACATTCGTCCAGGAGGGAATGGGATGCCAGAGCGTCGTACACCACGACCTCGGCGGACCTGAGGAGTTCCAATCCCTTGACAGTCATAAGTCCGGTATCTCCGGGACCGGCCCCCACAAGATATACATGTCCTTTCATTCGGATCCCACCAGTTCTTCTGCCATCTCGGACAGCTCCTTCTCGTTGTCCTCGATGGGTATGTCGCGTACGGATTTCCTGCATATGCCGTCGAAGTAGGTGACGGCGTTGATGTGCATCACGTCGCCGGTGACACGGGCATTGATCCCCACGGGCGACGAACATCCCGCACCGAGGAGCTTCATCAGTCTGCGTTCGGCATTCGTCTCGTGCCTCGTATCCGGGTCATCGACGGATGACAGCAGTTCGATCATATCTTTGTCGTCGCTCCTGCAGACGACGGCTATGGCACCCTGTGCGGGTGCGGGTATGAACTCGTCCGGAGGCAGCATGTGCATCTCCATATCGATGCCAAGGCGGTATACGCCGGCATGTGCCAGTATTATCGCGTCGTACATCCCGGATTCGAGTTTGGAGAGACGTGTCCTGACGTTCCCGCGGAGATTCTTCAGCACGATGTCCGGCCTGTGCTCCTTTATCTCGGCCGATCTTCTGATGGAGGACGTACCGACGACGGCACCCTCGGGGATGTCCGAGAGCGCACAGGGGATGGACACATCGCATATCGGCCCCCTGGGAAGGATGGCCGCAACGCAGAGTCCCTCGGGGACGTCCACGGGCATGTCCTTCATCGAGTTGACGGAGACGTCCGCCTTCCCGGAGAGGAGTGCGGCATCGAGTTCCTTCACGAACGCGCCGAATCCCTGGAGCTTGTCCAGGGGCGACGAGAGGTCGAGGTCCCCGGACGATTTCATGGGCATGACATCCATCTTCGCATCCGGATGCTTGGCTGCCAGGAGCTCCATGAACATCTCGGTCTGTCTCATTGCCAGTTCGCTGTCGCGCGTGCATATCCTCATTCCCCGCCCCTCCTCACGAAGTCGCCGAATGCATCGATGAACGCGTCGGTGGTATGACGGTCGTGGGCGGTGGAGAGGAAGTTGACCTCGCCGCCGGACGGCGGCATGTAGATCCCGTTGGAGAGCATGTGCCTGAACAGCATCATATATCTGTTCCTGGCCGACTGCTTGGACTCCTCGTTGTTGGTCACGCTGTTGCATCCGAAGAACACCTGGAACATCGACGGTGCGCTGTTGACGCAGGCCTTCGTACCGCTGTCGTATATGTGATCGGTAAGTCCCTTGACGATGCGATCTGTGTATCTTTCGAGCTTGCCGTACTGTGCCGACGAGAGGAGGTCGATGGTGGCGCATCCCGCCGCAGCTGTCACCGGGTTTCCGGAGAACGTACCTGCGGCATAGACCTCGCCGAACGGTGCCATGTGCTCCATGATGTCCCTCTCACCTGCGATCGCACCTGCGGGGAATCCCCCTCCGATAATCTTACCTAGGGTGCACATGTCGGGCGTGACCCCGCTGAGCTCCTGGACGCCTCCTTTGGCCACGCGGAATCCGGTGATGACCTCGTCGAATATCAGCAGCACCCCGTGATCGGAGGTGAGCTTCCTCAGGCCCTTCAGGAACCCGTTCTTCGGCGGGATTATGCCGGAGTTCCCCATGTACGGTTCGATGATGACGGCCGCTATGTCGTCGTCCCCTTCGATGATCCTCTCGAAGGATTCCAGATCGTTGTATCTGGCTATGCGTATATTGTCGGACATGCACTCCGGCACTCCGACAGAGAACGCCCTGGGCTTCAGATCCGGGCCCTGACCGTTGAACATGAGGTGGTCGTTGGCCCCGTGGAAACCTCCGTCTATCTTGATTATCTTGTTCTTCCCGGTGTATCCCCTGGCGAGACGCACCGCATGCATGGTGGCCTCGGTACCGGTGCTGGTGAGTCTGACCTCGTCCGCACAGGGTACGGACTCGCAGATCCTCTTCAGCAGTCCGTACTCGGGTTCGGACGGCATGCCGTACACGGTACCCTTCCTGAGTTGCTTCCTCACGGCGGTTATGACCGCCTGGTTGGAATGACCCAGGATCAGAGGTCCGTACGCCATGCAGTAATCGGTGTACTCGTTCCCGTCCACATCTATGATGGTGCTGCCGGAACCGGAACCCGCGAATATGGGGTACGGTTTGAACGCCCTCACGGGACTGGATACGCCTCCGGGGGTGAGGTTGCACATTTCGTCGTAGAGGTCCTTGGACACGTTCCTTCCCATGTTCATCCCTTCAGGAGTTCCGCCATCTCCTTGGCGAAGTACGTTATCACGATGTCGGCACCGGCACGTTTGATGGACTGTATGGATTCCTTCATGATCGCGGTACCGTCAACCCATCCGTTGGCAGCGGCCGCCTTTATCATCGCGTATTCCCCGGAGACCTGGTATGCGGCGATCGGCACATCGGTGCGCTCCCTCAGGTCGCGTATGATGTCCAGATACGACATGGCGGGCTTCACCATTATTATGTCCGCACCCTCCTCCACATCCAGCATCGCCTCCCTTATGGCCTCGCGCCTGTTGCCGCACTGCATCTGGTACTCCTTCCTGTTCCCTCTTCCGAGACAGGAGCAGGCCACGTCCCTGAAGGGGCCGTAGAACGCGCTGCAGTATTTCGCGCTGTACGCCATGATGGGCGTCATGGAATATCCTCCCTCGTCCAGAGCCTCCCTTATGGCGGCCACCTGTCCGTCCATCATCCCGCTGGGTGCGATCATGTCCGCCCCCGCATCGGCCTGGGATACCGCCGTGGCACCGTACAGTTCGAGGGTGCTGTCATTGTCGACGTGTCCGTCATTCAGTACCCCGCAGTGTCCGTGATCGGTGTACTCGCACAGGCACAGGTCGGCTATCACCGTGAGGTCCGAACATTCCTTGAGGCCGCGTATCGCTCTCTGGACCACACCGTCCTTCGAATACGCCTGTTTCCCGTACGGGTCCTTCTCCGAAGGCACGCCGAACACGATGACGCTCTTAACACCGGAATCCATTATCTCGGATGCGATGTCCCCGAAGTCCTTCAGGGGGTAGGTGACGACCCCCGGCATGGAGGGTGTGGTGCGTCTCTCGTCGATGGTCTCGTCGAAGAATATCGGAAGTATGAGGTCGGATGCCCTGACGGTGGTCTCCTCGACCATCTCCCTCAGTCCTTCCGTGGCCCTTAGTCTTCTCATTCTATTCTGGGGATACATTTCTTGTCAACTCCAAAGATGTCTGTGGCGGCCTCGCAGAGCTCCCTTTGTCCTCTGCGGGATGCGAATTTAAGGTTCTCGAATGAATCGGCCATGATCCTGGACACCAGTGATTTGGACATGTCCTCCATCACGGTGTACGGGTCCGCGCCGCTGTTGAGCTTGTTAAGTGCGATCGCCAGTTCCTTCTCGCGGATCGCCGATGCCTTCCTGGCCATGCCTCCTATGACGGCATTCGCCATGGATTCCATCTGTTCGGTCTCCAGACGGTCCAGCTCGGACCTTATGATGGATTCCGCGGCCTCCTTCTCGCCCCTCCTCTTGGAGAGGGTGCTCTCGGTCATGAGCCCGATCTCCTCCATGGAGAACAGCTCTATCCCGGGGACCCTCATCACCTTGTCCGATACGTTCCTGGGTGCGGAGATGTCCACGAGGAGGATGTGTCTGCCGTCCTTGCACAGGGACAGGGTCTCCTCGGTGATGATGTGCGTGCGCGCATCGGTGGCGACGAACACCACATCGCTCCTCGCTATCACGGACGGGAGCATGTCCATGCCGACCGCCTCCCCGTCTACGGTGTTGGCGAGCTCCACCGCTCTGGAGAGCGTACGGTTGCAGACGGTGATGGA
This sequence comes from Candidatus Methanomethylophilaceae archaeon, assembly GCA_051887655.1. Classification (GTDB taxonomy): domain Archaea; phylum Thermoplasmatota; class Thermoplasmata; order Methanomassiliicoccales; family Methanomethylophilaceae; genus SIG5. Next base: position 29,331 of record JBJEZZ010000076.1, read on the forward strand.
TCCGAGCCTCCTGTCGGACAGATGCTTCACGATCAGTCTGCTCATCTCCCCCGCACCTATCACGGATGCGGTGAGGTTCTCCAGGGAACCGAGTCCCCTCTCCGCGAGCACCACGGATGCGGAGCCCACGGACAGTATGCCCGCGTTCAGATCGGTCTCGTTCCTGACCTTCTTCCCCACGAACAGTGCGCGTTCGAAGATGTATGTGATCATCCCTGACGAATGACCCTCTTCCTTGGATGCGTTGTAGGCATCCCTCACCTGTCCCTGTATCTGGTCCTCTCCGAGGACGATGGAATCCAATCCGGACACCACACGGAACAGCTGTTTCACGGAATCCATACCGGAGAGGATGAACCATCCGCGGTCCGTACCTATGGTCCTCCTGCCGAACTCGGAGAGTGCGGCGGTCCCTTCCTCCTTGTCCACCACGTCCGCGTAGATCTCGAACCTGTTGCAGGTGGACAGCAGGACGTATCCGTTGAGTCCGTCCATGGACGACACCATGGCCTTCCCGTTCCTGTTCAGGGAATCCTTGGCATCCGCCATCCTGCTGGCTCCCAACGAGGAGTGCGTGACGTGGAAGCTGATCAGCAATCCCAACCCCTCCCCGCGACGGCATGTCTCACCGCCATCGTCCTGTCACCGCCTTTGACGATGTCCAGGAACTCCCTGTCCCTGAGGATGTCAGCGAGGAATTCGCGTCTCTCCTTCTGATCGTGTATGTTGACCCTTATTATGTTGCGTATGTCCGAGAGCGCATCCAACAAGGTATCGAACCTCTCGTCCAGGAATCCGTCCAACTCCTCTATGACGAACGGCGGGAATGCGGGGACGCTGCCTCCGGACGACACGGCCACGGTGTACCCTCTCCTCTCCAGGACGGAAGGTATCAGGACGTCACCTCCCCCGTGGGCCGAGTTCACCCTTATGCCCATGGAGAGTGCGCGGTCGCGGATGGCACCGTTCATCTCCTTGCTGTTGGTCGCGGCCACGACCATGTCGGCGCATCCTGGTACTATGTCCTTCTCGAGGTCCACGCACCTGCATTCGACCCTGTCCGCGATCTCCTCCAGTTCCGGGAGGACGGTCTTCGCTATCACATGTATATCGGCATCGGAAAGGTATCTGCATTTCCTCAGCGCAACGGGTCCGCCGCCTATCACCAGTATATCTGTGTCATGAAGGTCGGCGAAGAGCGCCGTGTATCTGCTCCTGCAGGCCGATGTGACCGATCCGGGGCCATGGACCTCACTGTCTCCGATCGCTCCGGTACCTTGCCTTTCCATAGGTTGGAATATTGTTCCCACTATTAATAATAATTTTCAATTCGTGTTACTGGCCGGTACGGATGATGTTACGAAGGTGTCGAAAAACGGAAGGAATGACATAACCGGTCACGCGGATGCGGGGCGCTTCCTTCCGAAGTACATTATCGCTCTGTACGCGGTGTACGACAGGAGGAGGTTCGCGGCGATCGATGCGAACGCACCCACCGCGGCATACGCGACCGCGTTGTATTTGAGCCATTTCAGACCCACGTTCTGCATGAAGAACACGACCGCGGGGAAGAACATGTAGAGGAACGGTTTCAGACATCTCCCTATGAATTCCGTGGCCCTGCATCTGAGTCTGTCCTCCGGCACCCTGAATGTGAGCATGAACAGTCCCACGGATGTGAGTATCGAACCGAGGTACAGCGTGGAGCTCGGGATCGTGAACGACGTGAGGAAGGGGAGGATTGCACCCAGGACGGTCAGGACGACGAGCGTCCTGGTGCTGAACCTCATGTCGAACTCCTTATGGTACATGTGCAGGTAGTACCCGATGGTGAAGAAAGGTATCCCGATGAAGGGGTAGATGACCTCGTTGATGTAGAGGGTGGATACGCCTCCGATCTCGTCGACACCGAATCCGCGGAGGACGACACCGAAGAACAGGCTCAGCACCAGCACCACCACGGACAGGACGGAGGATATCCCCTTCACGTTCAGGTCGTAGCGGATCATGAGGTACCACCAGATGTAGAGCAGGAAGAGTGCGTACACGAACCACACGTGCATCGTCGTCTCCTCGGATATGACGAACGCCTTGATGAGGTAATCCATCGTCACGATGCCCGCGAAGTAGTAGATGATATCGAGTGCCAGGAAGGTGAGTTTGAGGAAGATTATGATGCCGAAGATGTGCTTGATCTTCCTCGGCAGGGCCCTCTCAGAATGTCCGTCCTCGGAGAACAGATAGTATCCGGAGATGATGAAGAAGAAGGGCATCGCGAAACGGCCCAATGCCAGTATCCCTTCCTGGGATACCGCGCCCATGTTGAACTTGACGCCGGTCAGCACTATGAGTATTATCCCCGTGAGCGAGTGGAGGACATAGTTCTGTTTCTTCGCGGTCGTTCCGGCGTCCCCTTCCATGTTTTTGGCATCCGCCTTTCCTTATTAATCATCTTCTACAGCTTCGGGTCCGTCGAACGTCAGGCGGACCGTCTCTCCGGCATGCTGGACGGGGTATCCCAAGAGGGACAGTATGCGGTCCGCGGTGCTGCCGTGTTCGGTGCACACCCACGATCCCCCGTCCTTCACCGCGTACAGTATCCCAAGGTGCATCAGCACGGAGTCCACCGTTATGTTGTCCGGCACATCCTTCCTCCTGTCCGACGGGATGTTCTCCGCGAGGACCTTCCTGAGATGCATGCGCAGTATCTGGGACAGGAATCTCACGAATATCATCCCGTTCCTCGTGTTCCTGCCCTTCCCGTCGATGTAGACGTTGTCGTCGAATATACCCAGCATCCTGTCGGAGGCGATGACGGTATCGTAGTCTGACATGATGGTGTCCCAGGTCCTGTCGGGCGATGCGATCACCACGTACAGGCCGGCACGGTTCCTGGCGAAGGTTATCGCGTTCTGTCTGCGTACGGGTTGCAACGTGCCGTCCTCGGATACGGTATAGTCGATGCATCTCCTGAGCGACGGCGATATCCTCGAGAACAGCCTGTTCGCATCGGACTGTGTGGACGCGCGTATCCTCTCCTCTATCTCCTCCAGATATGCACTCATGCGTTCGTGTTCCGAACGCGCTGCGGTATGGTCCCTGATGACGAACGCCTTCAGGGCGGTCCAGCTGCCGGACGCATCGGGCGATATGTTCCAGCTTCCGTCCGTGTCGGATACGTACAGGTCGTATTCGCGATGTGCCAGTTCCCCGCCGTCATCCTGTTGGATCATCTCCCTGGCGGCCACGGTCACCAACCTCTTGAGACGGTCGGAATCGATGCTCACCAGAGCGGAGAACCTCGTGCCGGACGATATGATGTCTGACAGATCCTCAACGTCACGTATCCTGCGGTGGAGTACGATGTCGGTGCGTTCGGGCGACCCGCCGCTCAGTACCAGCGGATCGTATCCTTTTATGTTGCCGGGGTCCGATACGAAGTACCTCTCCGGGATACCGTCGGTATCGGTCACCACCATCAATCCGTACGATTCCCCCGCGGTACGGTCGTCGGTATGCGAGTCGTACGTTCCCAGGTGTCCTTTGATATCGGATCCGAATGCGATGGTGCGTCCGTGATTCCTTTCCGCCCTCAGCCTGAAGAATCTCTTGATCGAACCGTGGGACCCTCCTATCTTGTGCAGGATCCTGTCGACGTTGTTGCGGTCCAGTCCGATATCGTGACCGTTGATCTCGCGGAGCAGTGTGCCCTCCTCGATCGCAGGGATGTTGGTGAAGGATGCGGGGGATATCGCCAGTGCTATGGCGGTACCGAGGACCTCCCTGCCGTACCCCTCGAAGGCGCTTTCAAGATCCTCCCCGAGACGGAGCTCCTTCTGTATGCCGTGCATCAGCATCACCGCACCGTAGGATCTCACGGAGAGGCCGCAGTTCTCCTTCCTCTTCGGTATTATCTCTCCGGTCACGGGGTCCACCTTGCCTAGGTATGTCTTGACCGTCCGGGGGTTCTTCTTTCCGGGGACCCTCATCGATATGCTCTCGTATGCGTATCTGTTCCCGTTCCTCTCGATGTAGAAGATGCTGCCCATCGTATAGTATGTATGGCTACATCATATTAAATATATATTAAATTAAAAGCTTGTTAAACGTAATTTGTATGGCT
>JBJEZZ010000077.1:0-7667 GCA_051887655.1 Candidatus Methanomethylophilaceae archaeon
GATCCTACGAGATAAAGAAGGTATGATTTTTCTGATGGAGGGGACCGCCCTCCTGGGCGGACCCTCCGGTTTTTCCGATCAGAATTCGCGCCTGAGGAACAGGACGAAGGATCCGACCAGACTGACGGCTCCCCATGCGAGCATGGTCACCGTGTTCTTCAGGACATCGGGTTCACTGACGGACATGCTGCCGAACAGCTCTCCGATGGCACCGAACGTCCACGATCCAGAATCCACCATCACGGTCTTCACCGCCTCGGCAGTGGCCGAGAACGGAGGGAAGCTGGATGCGAGGGCGGTGACGAAGGTTTCGAAGTCGATGAAGCTCGCGGGATCCATCATCATCTGGGCCATGAGCTGGAACTGTTCGTTGGTGTAGTCCCTGTATCCGGGCGAACAGGTGGATATGGATCCGGAGGCCTGATCGATCATCCAGGAGACGTCCATACCGGCGAGACCGAGCACCATGGATGCCGCGGAGATGACGATCATCAATGCGACGAACGTCAGGATGGTGGCGGTGTTGGACTTCTTCATGAACGAACTGATCATCATCGCGATACCGATGCATCCGAACGCGTAGGCGCATGCGAGCCCGAAGGACGTGGGAAGGCCAGGATCGACGGACCCGAACTGGATCGCCATCATGATGACCGCGTACAGGTAGTACAGCAGCACGAACCCGATGGTGACTATCAGGGAAGCGGCGAGCTTTCCGAAGAAGATCGATGCCTTGCTTATCGGCCTGGTGAACACGATGAGAGCGGTCCTCTCCTCGTACTCCGACACGATGGTGATGGATGCGAACAGGGTCGCGGCCATCAGCACGATGAGCGGGGACATGGTGAGGTACATGCTGAGCATCTGTCCCTCGGAGAAATCGGTCCCGATGAGGAACGGTGCGGATGTGAGTATGGCGAGGACGATCGCAAGGAGCACCAGGAAGAGCAGCATCCTCTTCCCGCTGAAGTACTTCTTGATCTCGTTCTTCATGACGACGTACGCCTGCCTGGCGGATTCGAGGACGGGGTTGTCCATCTTTGCCATCTTCGATTGGGACATGGGATCACCTGGTCTCCTTGATGAGGTCGAGATACACTGTCTCGAGCGAGTTCTCTATCTCCGAGAGGCTGAATATCCTGATGCCGAGCGAACCGATGTCGTTGAACAGCTTCTCCTGTTCGTAGGCGCCGCCCTTGATCTTCACTATGCATTCGTTGCCTCCGTTGCGCTGGGCATCCACGACGTTGTCGAGTCCCCTTATCTTCTCGAGGATCTGCGGCGTGGGTTCCTCCAGCATCCTGATGTTGATACCGCGGTAATCCGCGATCGCCTTCACCATGTCTATGGTGTCATGGACCAGGAGCTTGCCGTGGTTGATCATCGCGACACGGTCGCAGAGGTCGCTGACCTCGTGGAGGATGTGCGACGACATCATGATGGTCAGGTCGTTGGTGTCCGTCCTGAGGTTCTTCAGGATCTCCCTCATCTCGGCCATACCCCTGGGGTCCAATCCCGAGGTGGGCTCGTCGAGGATGATCACCTTCGGGTCGTTGAGGAGTGCCTGACCCAACGCGATCCTCTGTCTCATACCCTTGGAGAACGTTCCGAGCTTCTTGTCCCCCCACTCGGTCATCTTGACCTTCTCGAGGATCTCCTCGGTCTGTGCGGAGATGGACTCCCTGTCCATACCGATGATCTCGCCGACGTACCTCATGGTCTGCCTGGGGGTGAGATACGGATAGAATTCGGGGGTCTCCACGACGGTACCGACGTTCGACAGTGCCTCACGGGGATTGGAGACCACATCGATCCCGTTGAGATAGGCCTGACCGGATGTGGCATGGATCAGATTGGTGAGGATCTTGAGCGTGGTGCTCTTTCCCGCACCGTTCGGTCCGAGGAATCCGGTGAAACTGTTCTTCTTGATCTCTAGATTGAGATTGTCCACCGCCACGAAGGAACCGAACTCCCTTCTCAGGTTGACGATCTCTATTGGTTCACCTGACATGACGGGCCATCATGACGGCAGTATTTAACATATTACGAAATACGAGGCCCGCGCATATGTACGGGCGCATACATGAAGGACGGCAACGCATCCGTTCACGGGACAGCATCCGTGTGACCGTCCCAAGACCCTCCAATGTTAACTCCGTAACGTTAACCCCGGCTTGATATACCCTCGGAATGCGAACTGTGTATCATGAAGCAGAACGGAGCTTTCATGAGAAGAAGACTGAACAAGAACAAGAAAGGCGGGATCGAGGGACTGCCCCTGCAGCTCCTGATCATCATCGTCATCGCAAGCATCGGTCTGACCACCATGGTCGGATGGATGAACAACATCGAAGAACCGTCCACCATCGACGATGCGGGCGTGACGGTGAAGAAGATGGGTTCCTACTACGACGTGACCGTTTCGGCATACGACAACAACGGCAACGCCGTCTCCGATGCGGACGTCGTGATCACCGGACTCGGGGCCAAGAACTACTCCTACTCCACCAACAGCGTCCCCACCGGAAAGACCGGGTCCACAGGGTCCGTGACCCTGAGGGTCACGCTCAACAGCCTCGACACATACGGATACCTGAACGTGGAGATCTCCAAACCCGGGATGTCCACCTACAAGACCTCGGTGCTGGTGACAAAATGAGGATGAACAGGAAGGGGGTCGTCTCGACCCCCGTGAAACTCCTTATGATTTCTGTGATCCTGACCATCTCATTCCCCGTCATGGCGGAGGCATTGGAATCCGGCGAGAGGACGATGGACGTGAGCACCATGGAGAACGAATCGAGAAGGATCGCGGACGCGGCGGCCTCCGTGTACTATTCCGTGAACGGTGCCACACGCACCCTGGAGGTCAACATACCCGACGGGTGCAGCATGGTCATCGGCGGCAGCGGCGACGATGCGTTCGCCATACACATGTATCGCAACGGGATCCTGTCGTCGGAGCACTGGATGGAGAAACCGATAATCCCGTTCTCCGACATCACCGAGATCTCCGGGACACGGACGCTCAGCATATCCTTCTCCGACGGATCCACCAAGGTGGCGGTCGTATGATGGAATTCATACTGTCACGCACCTCGGCGTGCATATGCGCCGCGGTGATACTGGTACTCCTGTCGGCACCGGTGATGGACCATTTCGATGACGGGACGGATGCCGGCAGGGAGAGGAACTGCGACGCCATAGGGGTTGCGTTGGACCGTTTCATGTCCGGCAGCGCGGACGAATCCGTGCTGTCCCTCGGCACGTACATGCCGGGTGCGGATGCCAGGATGTCCTTCGAAGGCCGCATACTGAGGATGGACTATGCGGGCGGATCGTATACATACATACTCAGGAACGAGGTCGTCTGCGGATGTACGCTCACCCCCAACGACGTGATAGTCCTGACCAAAATCGGGGACCGTCTCAGCGTGACCGTGGCCGGATGATCAGGCGAACGTGTCCGCGATCTTCGCCAGCAGTTCCGTGAAACGGTCCACGTCCTTCTCGTCGTTGTAGATGTACACGGAAGCTCTGGCACATCCGTCTATGCCGCGCGATACGAAGAACGGATGCGCACAATGCATGCCCGATCTGATCATCACTTTACCCATGTTGTCCAGCATCATCGCGATATCGTGGGAGTTCAGACCCGCTATGTTGAACGAGAACACCCCTCCCCTGAGTGCGGGATCCTCGGGACCTACGATCGATATCCCCTTGACATCCTCGATACCCTTCTGTATGCGCCTCTGGAGCATCTCCTCGTGCTTCGGTATGTTCTCCATGCCTATCCTCTCGAGATACTCCAACGCGTGTTTCACGGCATATATCCCGGAATAGTTGGACAGGCCCGCCTCGAACTTCTCCGGGGGCGGGGAGATCTTGACGCTGTCATAGGTGCTCAGACCCACTATGCCGCCTCCGCCGGTCATCGGCCTCAGAGCCTTCAGAATATCCATCTTGCCGTACATCATACCGACGCCGGTGGGTGCCAGCATCTTGTGGAGACTGGCACAGTAGAAATCCACATCCAATTCTTTAAGATCCACCTTCATGTGCGGCGCGGCCTGGGCCCCGTCCGCGAGCACGGGGATCCCGCGGTCGTGCGCTATCTCGACCGCTTCTTTCAGAGGGACGGTGCACCCGGTGACGTTGCTGACATGACCCAGGGATACGAGTTTCACATCCTTGGTGAGGGATCTCTTGAACTCCTCTATGTCGAAGATGCCGTCGCGGGACGTCCTGCAGAAGCGCCTCCTTATCCCGGTGTCCTCGGCCATCTGTATCCACTGCACGTGGTTGGAGTTGTGCTCCACATCGGTGGTGAGGACGGCATCGCCCCTCCTCAGTCCGAAACCGCGGGCCACGATGTTCATGCCCTCGGTACAGTTCTTGGTGAACGCGAAACATTCGGGGGACTCCCCGTTGAAGAAATCCGCGAGCTTCTCCCTGGATTCGTCGATACCGACGGACACGGCGGTGGCCATGGAGTGGACGGACCTGCCTCCGCAGGCGGGGAACTCCACGTAATACCTCATCACGGCATCGATGACACAGTCCGGTTTCAGCGACTGGCACGCGCTGTCCATGTACACCGTGTCCGAATTCCTGACTGTGGGGAAGTCCCTGCGAACGGATTGAACGTCCATGCGACCTCGAATCCCGTACTTCCCTTTATACCCACGTACCGCGGAGCGCCGTCCCCCGGGACCCGCATCCGCCCACTCTTTAAATTCGTAGTAGGGGATACGGTGGCCATGAGCGACCTCAAGGTCAGAATCGGAAGGATCGGTCTCGAAAGACCCGGCATGGTTGCATCCGGGATCATGGATGAGACCGGGGACACAATGGTAAGGATGCTCAGGTCCGGAGCGGGAGCGGTCGTATCCAAGTCCGTGGGATCGGTCCCCAACCCAGGACACAGGAATCCCAACTTCACGGAGGTCCCCTGCGGATGCATCAACGCGATGGGTCTTCCCAATCCGGGTATCGACGCGTTCGCCGAGGAGATGGAGGTCGCTGTCAAAGAGGGGCCGATCGTCGGTTCCGTCTACGGCGCATCGCCCGAGGAGTTCGCAAGGCTCGCCGGGAGGATGGAGGACTACGGTGCATGCGCCGTCGAACTGAACCTCTCGTGCCCGCACGCGAAGGGATACGGGATGGAGGTGGGAACGGATCCGAAGATGGTAGCGTCCATCGTATCCGCCGTGAAGGATGCGGTGAACGTCCCTGTATGGACCAAGCTCACACCCAACACGCACATCCTGCCCGACATCGGAAGGGCGGTGGAGGACGCCGGAGGGGACGCGATAGTCGCGATCAACACGTTGAAGGCCATGGTCATCGTCCCGGAGTTCGGGAAACCGCTGCTCAGCAACAAGGTCTGCGGACTGTCCGGGAAATGCATCAAGCCCATCGGGGTGAGGGCCGTCTGGGACCTCTACAACTCCGTATCGATACCGATCGTCGGCGTCGGAGGCATCTATGATTACAGGGATGCCGTCGAGTACATCATGGCGGGGGCATGCGCGTTCCAGCTCGGTACCGCGGTCCTCACGGAGGGGGTCGACGTGTTCTCCCGCATCAACGAGGGCATGGCGGGATTCATGGACGAATACGGGTATTCCGGCATAGAGGACATGAGAGGTGTGGCACATGAGTGATGCCGTCGTCAGGGTCAAGAGCAACGAACAGACGAACAGATACAGCAGGACGATAAGGTTCGATTGGGGGGAGGAGGCCAGGCCCGGACAGTTCGTCATGGTGTGGTGCCCCGGCATGGACGAGATCCCGCTGTCCCTGTCCGCCGTGGATGACGAGAAGGCCATCACATTCAAGGTGATAGGTCCGGACACGGAGTTCCTCGCGTCACGCAAAATCGGTGATGAGATCAGGGTCAGGGGACCCTACGGGAACGGATACGACCTGTCCGCGGAGAGGATCCTAGTGGTGGGCGGAGGGATAGGCATAGCGCCGATCACCCCCGTCCTGAAACAGAAGAAGGTCGATGCGGTGTTCGCCGCGAGGGACGCGGACGAGGTCGCCTATGCGGACCCCATCGGGAAGGAGTACTGCGGGAAGCATTGGATCTGCACCGACGACGGGAGCATGGGGGAGCACTGCAACGCGGTGGAGATGGTCAGGAAGGTCCTCGCGGAGAACGAGTACGACGAGATCATCGCCTGCGGACCCGAGGTCATGCTGTTCTTCCTCCTGAAGTACATGAACGAGATCGAGATGAAGTGCCAGTTCTCCTTGGAGAGGTACATGAAATGCGGTGCGGGCGTCTGCGGCGCATGCATGATCGACGAACACAGGGTCTGCAAGGACGGCCCCGTGTTCACCCGCGAACAGATCAACTCCATGAAGGACTTCGGTGTCGGCCGCAGGGATGCCTGCGGCACGTTCGTGAGCTTCAGATGAGCCCGCAGGCGAATCACATCGAGGTCACCCACGGGACCATGAGGATAAGCGTCCCGAGGGACGTCTTCGAAGGTCCGGAGGCCGTGCCGATACCCGAGAAGGTGGCCGCATTCTCGGAGCTCATCAGAGGCAGGTACCCGTGGATATCCGAGAACTCCGTGGAGGTCCTCATGCGCAACGCACGCAAGACCATGCTCTCCGTCCTGGAGGAGGAGAGCCACGGGATGTGCGTCGCACGCCTGAAGGAATCCAAGGGAGACATCGACGGGGCCATAGCCCAGATGAGGAGATGGGCCGAGAAGGAACCGAACAACAGCGACATCTGGTACTATCTGGGACAATTGTATTTCAAGGCGGGCAGGAACGACGAGGGCCATAAGGCCATGAACCGCGGACGTTCATTGATCTGACGGTACGTCGGAGAAGAGGTCGTTTATCGCTTCCACGACCTCCGGGACGGTCGCCCCCCACGGGACGGCCGCGTGGCACCCGTCCAACGTGTGGCCGTTCTTCACCTTACAGCATTTGGTTATCGTCGGTACGCCGTCGTCCACGATGTAATCCGCCGGGCAGACGTTCAGGAAGGGGACGTCGCCTCCGTAGCACTCGTCGTAGATGCGCTTGGACAGATGGCATCCGACGAGGGTGACCTCGTACTCCAGCTTCGGCGTCTTGTCGAGGAAGTACACGGGCATGTCGGCCGTGAGATTGGACACCTCGCAGGGGAACATGACCGCTTCCGTACGCACCTCAGGGATCCTGTCTGCCATATCGATGTCCACATACTCCGGCACCACGGGTCTGTCCACGTAACCGGATGCCAGGGCCATCCTGACCAGTACGCCGAGCTTGGACGGTGCGGGCGGGACATTGTCGATCACCCTCAGCCTCAGCGGCACGATGTCATGCACCACGTTGACATGCGAGAACACACCCTTGACCACGACCGTCTTCCCCGGATACATGGTCTGTATCTCCGCCAGCCTGGGTACGTTGATGATGTCCAGTTCCGGATCCTCATGGTACACCGTATCCTCCGGCAGGGATACGATCTCGAAACCGACGACCGGTCTGAAGAGTCCCTTCCCCTCGCCCTTGACAAACCTCACCACGGCGAGGTCGTCACCGTTCCTGAGGACTATGTGGTCCGTCCTGACGTACGCCCTCCAGTCGGACATCTCCCTGCCTATGCTCTCGGCAGTGAGTTCGAAATCCACCTCTCTTACGGCGACGTCCTT
>JBJEZZ010000078.1:0-7316 GCA_051887655.1 Candidatus Methanomethylophilaceae archaeon
GATTCAGCGCAGAACATCGATTGTTCGATCGTGTTGATAGAGTCCGAAAATCATTATAACGTTACAGATGTGATTGTGTATTATGATTCGAACTATGCATCCTTCACACCTCGTGACAATGAACTCGAGTCCATAGATCTTCTAAGGACGAATCTCAATCAGAGGGGGATAGGTATGACCATAGCGGATGCAAACGAGTTGAGGGTGCAGATGGAAGGATGCATGGCATCCGGGGACCATTCAAAAGCACTGCTGTTCCTCTCGGGTTCCTTGCCGGATACGATATACGACCCAAGCTCATCATCGGATACGATTCGCGAATGGCTCACTTCCGGCGGAGTGGTCTACTGGTACGGTGCGCCTATAGGAAAATACATCGCTGTCGGTCAGTCTTTGGAGAAGGTCAATACCAGCGATGTTCTGTTCTTCAACGTGGAGGGGGTTAGCAGGGATGATACCAATTCTTCGGATCACACGTCTGCCGTCGTCTGTGATGACGGGGAGGCGGAGGCCCTTGGATTGTTCATCAGCAGCTGTAAATTCGGATTGCGTACCGCGTCGATACCCGACTCTCTGTGCATGGGGGTCATTGACGAGGAAGGCTTCACCTCCGTGACATTATCGAAGTATCATGGGGGATCTGGTATGATCGTATCCATCGGGGGAAATCCGGGTTATGACTGTGTGTGGAATATCGCCAAGTTAATCGCCAGCGGATACGAGTACGATTCTTCGATCATACATTATGAGAAGTTTCCGGTGTGGAGAGGGACCCATACCGAATCCATCGACCTGTCCTCTCTGCCTTTGGTCAATAAGGTGTACCTGACGATAGGCTACACGGTGATCATATCTTCCAAGACCGTATCCTTCTGACGACCGTGTTTGGAATGATGTCTACGGTCTGCCATCGAAGAGGACGTTCAGGTACTCCTCTTTGAATCCCGAACCGAATTCCGTCGCATAGGCGATCGATGTCTTCACAGCATTGTCGTATTCCAGCTCATCATTGAACAATCTGAACGCTCTGATGCCCATATCGTTGGGATCCGTGCATCCTATCGACGTCATCAGTACCTCGGGCGGGATGTCCGTTCCGTCAATATGGAAAACCGGGGTGCCACATCTCTGTGCTTCGATGGTGGTTATCCCGAGACCCTCATGGGCGGATGTGTTGAATATGCCCATACATTCGTTGTAGAATTGTACAAGTTCATCATCATCAAGTCTGCTACGGAAGGAAACGTAATCTGAAATCCCCATGGATTCGACATATTCTTCCAACTCTTCTTTCAACGGACCTCTTCCGCATATGACAAGTTCGAATTCCTTTTTCTCATCGAGTTGATGAAACACGTTGAATGCCTCGATCGCTTTTTTGACGTTCTTTCTTGGAATCAATTCACAAACGTATCCGATCCGTTTCTTCTTAGGGATATCGAGTTTTTTGAATATGGGATTGATCTCGTTGGTGATGCGAACTATTTTGGATTCCTTTATACCCATATCCATGAGGTCCTTTTTCGTTTCATCGGATATGGCGATGATGCTGTCCGCACAGTGTAATCCTGCCGACGTAACCGCTTTCCAAATCATCCTGTATAGGTCGGAACTCTCTCCTTCTTTGACCACGTGGTGTACCGTCACGATCTTACGTCCTTTTGAGAACAGGAGAGGTATACTGCACAGTTCGTCTGTCGCATGAGATGCGTCTATCACTTTTCTGTTGCGTATGGCGAACAATATCGGTTTCAGTATCCCATCCTTCAATAACGTCAACGGTCCGGATTTGAGATCCGCATTCACAGGACATACGGTGTATTCCGTATCTATCTTGGATTCCACGGTGTCTGCATATCTGCCAAGTCCGGTCTTGTTACAACCGTTCTCCTCCGGTCTTCTGTATATGGCCACGTTCGTCATCGTACCATCCTCTTCACTTACCATCTGCAGCGTGGTCGGATCTGGACGGTCTGGTCTTTATACGGAAGTATGTCAGGGGGTGGTTGAACCTTCCGCTACTGCACAGTTCATCCGGATTGTAGCATATGCCCATGGTCTTCATGGTATTGCATTCCGGTGGCGTATATCCATCCGTACCTGTGAGGTCCCCGGTGATGTGCCTTATCTGGTAGATGGATTTGGATTCATCGAAGTCGGGAGATTGGGAGAACAATGCCAATATCGCAGGTATGTCAAGACCTATCTTATGCAGGTAAGATACCAGAGCGAATCTGCCGCTATGGGGGAGGTTCACACCGTTCTGCGCCATGGACAGTAACGTGCGGATGCACGGTGGCAGAAGTTCCGGTTTCAAATCTCCCGTGAATGCATTATCGAACTTGGCCTTCGTACGTGCCAGCACATTCCTTATCGCTTCCACGTCTTTGATCACCGCGTTTTTCACTTCGTCCGGAATCTCCAACGGCAGTTCGGATTCGATCCTATCCTGTAGTGCATTTTGCAGGACACGGTCGAATTTCTCATGTGTAAGGGCGACGAAACCGTCCTTCAGCTCAGTATTGATGAGTTTCCAGTCCGTGCTCTTGATCCTGGTACTGTACTTCAGATAGTCCCCGAAATGCATCAGAAGTTTCTCATCCTTCACCTTGGTGTTCACGCATAGCTCCGATGAGATCTGCTGTATGACGTGATACGGTTCGCTGCCGAGAAGTTTGTTCATATGTACGGCTTCCGCCAATGCATATCTTCTTGTGAGGAACTTATCGTCCACGCAGGAGACCAATATCCTCGCATAGGGGTAGGACATTATCTCTTCGATCCTGTTGAAGTCGCTTGTCAGTGTTGCATATGATACCTCGGACCTTTCCAACGCGGTCATGACACGCTGCACTCCGCGGGCTCTGCAATCCGAATACAGCTCTCCGGTCAGTAGTTCCTTGATATCTGCCCCGTTCTCTAGAGCTATATTCTGTGAATTCTTAAGAAAAGGGTATCTGGATTCAAGTACGCCTATCATTTCACAGAGTGTCGAACAACGTTCTTTCGATCATCATACAAAGTGCATGATACACCGGAAGGTGATATTCCTGGATCTTGTATGTCTCGGTCTCAGGCACACATATGGTGACATCTGCCAGAGATCTGCATTTCCCGCCGGTACTTCCGGAAAGGCCTATGACCGTCATGCCCTTGGATTTGGCCACCATCATGGCCTTGAGTACGTTCTTGGAATTGCCGGAGGTCGTGATGCCGAGGAACACATCCCCCTTCGTACCGAGGGCGTTGACCAGCTGTGCGAATACGACATCCGGTTCCCTGTCGTTGGCGAATGCCGTGCCCGATGATGTAAGAGACGTCAAAGGTATGACAGGCAAACCGCCTTCAAGGGTGTCGGAGAGTGTCGCTCCCTCCTCCCCATACGCATCGGTGAGATTGGCTCTGAGCTCATCGGAAACGGGGCGTTTCAATACGAATGATTTGATCAGTTCTCCCGAGATGTGTTCGCTGTCCGCAGCACTCCCGCCATTGCCTGCGATAAGTAGTTTACCGCCGTTGAGGAACGACTCTACAAGTATCTCGTACGCCTCGATTATCTGACCTTCACATATTCCGAGTGCGGGGTATCTTGAGATCAAATCCTGTAAGATGTTCATCACGTCGGCCCTCATATTTTCCGCCGATTTCCTAATCCTCTTCGGATTATTTTAATTGATTCTATCGGCGATATCAACGTGTTCTTTCAGAAAAGAGAACACATGCGGATCGTCGATGACCTTCTCCAATTGTCCCATATCGGTGAACGGCCGTGCCATGACGATCTTGGAAGCTCTCTTCTTGCCTATCCCCGGCAATCCTGCCAAGGAGGTCATCGGCAGATGGTTGATGTCGATCATGTCCTCGATCCCTGTGACCGAACGCATCCCCCAGTCGGTGATCACGATGTCGTAGCACTTCCCGAGTTCCAATCTGTACGGTATCCCCACCAATAGCGGGTACGATCCGATCTGACGTCCGAACGTCGTGTTCCCGTCGTGTATCTCCATGAACACGTCCTTCAGGACGGTGCCTTTTGGCACCATGCGTTCCAACATGACGTGGTCTATGTTCTCCCTGATCTCCTCCTTGTACCTCTTGAAGGCGTTGGGGTTCACCCTGACCTTGAACTCCCTCCTTATCGGGAGGACCTGACGTATGTTGATGCGTCTGACGAGCAATCCCTCATCCAACAGTGAATCCAAAAATTCCCTGTTCATCGAATATGTCCTGCCGGTCTCGCCGTCCAGACCTGCGATGAGATTCAATCCCGGGAGCAGTCTGGGCATACCGTTCTCCCCCCTTTCCGAACCGATCCCGTTGATCATACGTATCGCATCCAGTACCTGCTCCGGGGTGCTGTTCAGATTGTTGGCGCGTATCACATCGATGTCCGCACTCTCCATTCCCAACGCGAGGACGTTCCCGGGGGTGCAGCATTCGGATATGCACTTCAATATCCGTCTCGATTCCTCCGGGTATTGAGAGATCACCGCGGGGTTCGCATTGTCCACATGGACGGTGTCGAATCCCATGTCCCCGAGTCCGCGGAACAGTCTCTCCACGGCCTCGGGATCCGGTCTCGGAGGGTCGTGGGTATCCGTGGACCCGAACGACACTATGCAGGTCTGGCCGCCCACACGTATGTTGCGTACGCCCAGCTCGCGAAGGGCCCTGGCCTCTTCCAGGACATCCTCCGGGGAACGCATCAGCGGTCTCCCCTTCAGGGGTTCGATGCAATAGGAACATCCTCCCGACCTGTATCTGTGGCATCCGCGGAAGGTCTCGATCTCGGCTATCAGCGGGAACGGGAAATCCGGGTGCTGGGTGACGATCCTCGAACCCAACAGCATCCACCTGTTCCATTCGTCCAGGGTGCGGTAGCGCTCGAGCACCTCCTTCCCGCACATCCCGTCATACAACGATGCCGCAAGGTCCTTCCTGATGACGAAGTCGAAGGATTCTGCGATCTTCGTATCCGCGGCGGAACCTCCGATCATCCTCCATCCCTTGAGTCTGGGGAACAGCCTCTCCAATTCTTTGACGGACATCGGCATGGACCTGATGTACTTCCCCGGAACGGTGTTCCCAGACATCACCACGCTCACATCGGCATCGGGGATGTCGCATCCGCCTCTGACGGAGTCCACGGTGAGATAGGTGACCTCCGCGCCCGCATCCATGGCCGCGCCCGCGATCGCACGCACTATGGGGGATATGTAAGGCGGAACACCCAACGCGGCGGGGTCGTCGATGTAGCCGTCGATGATCAGGACCTTGATGTCTCCGGGCATGATACCGATAATCTGTTCCTATATTGTAAATGTATAGTGATATTCATATATGAATAAAATGAACACTATAAATATTACTATATGATTACAAAGGTAAAGCGTCCACCGCTCCGTATAAATAATACGGTTCAATAGGACATTACTAATAACATCGTATTTTCTACGATATTCGTAGAAAAATACGGGATCCAAGAGGAATGTGAAATGACCGATTACGAACACATGACAAACGAGGAGCGTCTTGCGAAAGCGGCCAAGCCCGGACAGGACGCCATGGCCCTCCACCCGTTCTACGGAGGTAAGGTTGAGATCGTACCCAAGGCATGCGTCAGGTCCTTCGACGACTTCGCCATCTGGTACTCCCCCGGAGTCGCGGAGCCCTGCAAGGACATCGCGAAGAACCCGGAGAAGGTATACGAGCACACCTGGAAGTGGAACACCGTCGCCGTCGTATCGGACGGTACCCGTGTCCTCGGTCTCGGTGACATCGGACCCGAGGCCGCCATGCCCGTCATGGAAGGGAAGGCCATGCTGTTCAAGTACCTCGGAGGAGTGGACTGCGTCCCCATCTGTCTCGATACCAAGGATCCCGAGAAGATCATCGAGACCGTCAGGCTCATCGCACCTTCCTTCGGAGGTATCAACCTCGAGGACATCTCCAACCCCAAATGTTTCGACATCCTCGACGAGCTCAGGAGGGACTGCAAGATCCCCGTATGGCACGACGACCAGCAGGGTACCGCTACCGTCGAGGTCGCAGGGGCCATCAACGCCATGAAGATCGTGGGAAAGAAGCTCGAAGAGGCCCAGATCACCGTCGTCGGTGCCGGAGCGGCATCGATCGCCATCTCCAGACTCCTGCTTGCGACCGGATTCAAGCCCCAGAACATGTGCGTCTGCGATTCCAAGGGAATCCTCAACCTCGAGAGGACGGACGTCAAGGAGCAGTTCAAACAGAAGTGGGAGCTGTGCGAGAAGACCAACGGAGCAGGAAAGAGGGGAGGACTCAAAGAGGCCATGAAGGGTGCCGATATCGTCATCGCCGCATCCAAGGCCGGACCCGGGACCATCCCTGCGGAGTACGTCGACCTCATGGCGGACGACCCCGTCATCTTCGCCACCGCCAACCCCGTGCCGGAGATCTGGCCTTGGGAGGCGAAGGAGCACGGATGCAAGGTGTTCGCCACCGGACGTTCGGACTTCCCCAACCAGGTCAACAACTCCATGGGATTCCCCGCGATCTTCCGCGGAGTGCTCGATGTCAGGGCCAAGACCATCACCGACGAGATGTGCATCGCCGCAGCGAGGGAGCTCGCCGCATGTGCGGAGAGGAAGGGACTCACTCCCGAGTACATCGTCCCCACCATGTCCGAGACCGACGTCTTCATCAGCGAGGCCGTCGCCGTCGCGGAGAAGGCGATGGAGCAGGGTGTGGCACGCCTCAAGCTCTCCAGACAGGAACTCCACGACCGTGCCGAGTTCATGATCAAGAGGTCCAGAGGACTCACCGCGAAGATGATGGACGACGGTTACATCGCCGACTGTCAGAAAGCGTTTGAGTGAAAACAATGAGGGGGAGGAATCCCCCTTTCCAAACCCCAATTCTTGCAATCTGTAATTTGTATAGAGAGCAGTATATCTTTTCGATAGACGTCTATGCGATGTATTGAAATTGATGGTTGTACATTTAGCTACAACGGTGTCGAGACATGTTTTGATTTTATTGTTAAGGTGAGTGAGCGGTACAACGTCACCATTGAACATTATGTCATTCCATCCGGCCTCAAGGAAATCATAGAAGGCACATTCATAGCCAAGAAGTTCAGGAAGATTTACGCCTGTGGATACTACTATGACGAGAAAGGGTGTCCTGTGTGGATTAAGAATCTCGTCAACCTCACTACAAAGACCCAGTTTTTGTTCCGTATCAATAGGAAAAGCTAGACATATTTGATGAAAAAGAGGTCAATGAATTTTTTCCACGACAATCGTCCTATACTATTTGAGAACATGATCTACATTGGC
>JBJEZZ010000079.1:0-1895 GCA_051887655.1 Candidatus Methanomethylophilaceae archaeon
TTTGTTGGAAAATGGCCCATTTCGTGATGTTCGAAGGTCTTATGAAAAAACTAATCCTGAATTCCCGGCATAAATTACTTCTACATGCCGGGAATCGATCTTCCATTCAAAATTGAATACCATCTGGTTCTTCATCGATGAATAATCGCCCCTGAATACGCGCGTTTTTCCAGATTCTGAAAGCGATTCCACAGTATCGCTTTCCAAAAGAGACAACTTCATGACCTTGTTGCAGATCCATGAATCCATTTGTAGAAGTAATAAATACTTCTACGTCATACACCTGATCGATGTACATCTCATACCGGAAAGGTGCCAATGGAACCCTCTACGCCACACTCATGGAATCTGTGAGAATAGATGGTAAGTCGGTGAAATCCAAGGTCGAGTACCTTGGAGTCGTCATAGACAAGGAGAAGGGGATCTATCGTAACAGGGAGAGAGGTACGTTCACATATGATCCGGAAACGGGACGGTTCGGGACCCCCGAGTGGGGAGATGTCCCGATCCCACCCCGGGACATCAACCCGAGATTGAATCTCGATTTCGGGGATGGATTCCTCATCCATGGCGTGATGGAGGCTGCAGGCCTTCTCGGATGCATAGATGCCATGGGAACCGGTGCGGAGGATACCATATCCGCCATGACGGAGTTCTGCATCCTCACCGACAACCTCGGAATGTGCAATGCGGAGGAGTGGTATGAGGGGAACTACGCTAGGATACTGTATCCAGATGCGGACCTCCGCAGTCAGCGCATCAGCGATATGCTGATGCTCATTGGTGATGAACAGTCGCACAGGGATTTCTTTGTGGAGTACCTGAAGACCGTGGCCGGTGACAGCGACCAGTTGGTCGCTGTCGACAGCAAGGGCGTACTGAATGCGATCGACATCGGATTGACCGAGACAAACAATCACAATGGGAGTGTGAGTATCGAACTCAGACTGGTCATGATCGTCCAGTTGGGAACAGGACTGCCGTTGTTCTTCAGGGTCGTTCCGGGCAACGTCATAGATGCGGTCACCTTGCTGAACACCCTGAACGAATTGAGATTGCTGGGTGTCAACACCTTATTCGCGGTTGTGGATGCCGGATACTGTACTCTGAAGAACATGGATGAACTCTTCAAAGAGCGTGTGAACTTCGTCACACGCCTCAGACCGAATTACAAGTTGTTCAAGGACCTCGTGAAGGAACATCCGAACGTGTGCACGGTCGAGAACAGACTCGTTCACAATGGAAGGATCGTGTACATAGAGCGTGTGGAAACCCAACTTACCGAGAAGAATCGCGGCTATGCATACATCTGCGTGGATTCGGATAGGAAACACACCGAGGAGAAGGCCCTGGTATCCGCATACGAACGTGGCGAGATCACTGACAGTGAACTCAATGAGAAACTGGAATCGGCAGGGAGGTTTATCCTCGTCTCATCTTACATGATCCTCAACGAAGACGTCCTCGACGTCTACTACACAAGACAGACGGCGGAACAATTCTTCGATCTCGCAAATGGATATGCGAACCTCACACCTCTGAGGGCACATTCCGAGGAGACCGTCAAGGGAATGGTGATGCTGACATTCATGGCATCATCTCTCATCAGAAGGGTCCAGATCCTTCTGAAGGGCACGTCAGTGCCCTTCCGGACCGCCATGTTGGCACTCCGTAATCAGAAATGCAGGATCTACGGAGATACCATAATCATCGACGAGCCGAAGAAGAAGGCTGTCATCGCTTATGAGAAGTGTGGCATAGAATCGCCCACAAGACTCACCATCACAGGGCCGGATCTGTGACCAGACCCTGTGGAAGTAAAACAACCCGGGAATTCAGGTTTATTCATCAGACTCGCTCCCGAAGCGGTCCATTTCCGGTTCTCCCAACGTTGC
>JBJEZZ010000080.1:0-1794 GCA_051887655.1 Candidatus Methanomethylophilaceae archaeon
ATCTGACACCGAGTCCGATCCTCTCCGCATGGGAGGTCTGTGCGTCCCATTCGGTGATTTCGTGGACGCATCCGAACAGGTCCCTGTCGGATTCCCTGTCGGCCATTGCGCCGGCGATCCTGGGCTGTCCGTTGACTGCATCCGCACATGCCGTATCCAGTGCGACGGGGTCGAACGAGGCGAAGAATCCCACGTCCGGCACGACGGACATCTCGTTCCCGTCGTGGCAGTCGCAGTACGGGGTGATGTCTATCGCCAGGGATATGTGGAAGTTGGGCTTGTTCATGACCGCCGCGGCCGCGTATTCTGCCATCTTCTTGCATATGGTGGCGGATGTGGATTTCATATCCGCCTTGATGGCATCGAACCTGCATGCGGATAGGCACATGCCGCACCCGGTGCATCTGTCGTAATCGATGGATGCCTTGCGGTCGGAGACCGTTATCGCATCCGATCCGCAGCGTTCCGGACAGGCCCCGCATCCCCTGCAGTTCTCGGCGTTCAGGACTGGCTTCCCCTCGCTGTGCTGTTCCATCTTCCCCCTGCGGGACGCGCATCCCATCGCAAGGTTCTTGATAGCCCCTCCGATCCCGGTGAGCTCGTGGCATTTGAAGTGGTTGAGCGTGATGATGACATCGGCGTCCACGATCCCCCTTCCGATCTTTGCGGTCTTGATCAGTTCGCCGTCTATGGGGATCTCCACGTCATCGTCCCCCTTCAGGCCGTCCGCGATGATGACGGGGCATCCGACGGAGTACGGGTTGAATCCGTTGGCGAACGCGGTCTCCAGGTGTTCGACGGCATGCTTCCTCTTGCCCACGTACAGCGTGTTGCAGTCGGTCAGGAACGGGATGCCGCCCCTCTCCTTCACATAATCGACGACGACCTTGGCGTAGTTGTGTCTCAGGAACGAGAGGTTGCCCATCTCTCCGAAGTGCATCTTGATGGCGACGAACTTCTTCTCCATGTCGATCCTGTCCAATCCCGATCTCCTGATGAGATTGTCCAGTTTTTCGATACGGCTGCCGGAATATCCGGTCTTCAAATCGGTGAAATACACTTCGGAACCCATTCTAAGTCACCGTCCGCGCTATCCTCGGAATCCGTATTTCACTGTTGCGCACGTTTCACCTTTTCGGTTTGATGGATTTGTGTCGTAAAAGTCACGTGAGAGACAAACGAAACTCCCTATTGTCACTTTGAGATAACAGTTTTAAATCCCGAAACCAGATTTATCGGTTTCAAGGCGGAATCTTCCGTCTGAGGTGAATGAATGTACAGTATGAGCCCTTACTCAGGCGAACTCATCTCGGATGAGGCTTGCATGAAGAAGTACGACGACGAGGGCCACTGGGGCCTCATGGTCTCCGTGGATCTCGGCGAATGCGATCACGAGAGGATCAGCAGCGGAGAAGTCATCACCCAGTTCGCGATAGATCTCGCCAAATACATCGATATGAAGAGGTACGGCGAACCCATCGTGGTCCACTTCGGTGCCGAACCGAAGGTCATGGGGTATTCCCTGATCCAGTTGATCGAGACCTCCCAGATATCCGGACACTTCGCGGAGGATACCGACAGGGCGTTCATAGACGTCTTCTCCTGCAAGGCGTTCCTTCCGGAGAGGACCGCGGAGTTCTGCAAGGAGTACTTCGGCGCCAAGAGGATGCAGTACTCCATCTCGTTCAGGGACATCTGATCCATTTTTCCGTAGATGATCCGGCAGGCGGCCATGCGTCTGCCGGATTATCACAATCGTACCATTGTCCTCCGATTAGGTAATCATCCTTGATT
>JBJEZZ010000081.1:0-6824 GCA_051887655.1 Candidatus Methanomethylophilaceae archaeon
AAGAGCTTCATAATATTTGTTGCTCTTTTTTTTTTCCCTGGGTATCGCGGAGCACCTGATCTGTTTCGCTGTGGCGCTGTTCCTCCTGTACCTGATATACAGGAAGGCCCGCAAGAACAACAAGGACCCGTCCTTCCTTCATGGAGTGGAGGAATGCGGAAACGTCGCCGATGAGGATGACGGCGAATGATGCATCTTTGACAGTCCGAACGGGAGTGATCCATCGTTCTGCCCGATGATGCCTATGATGTGAAGGCGGACGGATCCGTCAGGAGATGTGACGTATGTGCACGTCCCGCGTTCATATCGGTGTTCGGAAAGGGTATCCGGTCAAGAGGTAAGGCACGATCGCCGGGGTGTTTTGGCTACCGTTTCATGGTGATTTGTCCGATCGCCTCTATGTGGACAAATCGGATATGGTATCATAGATCATATCTGAAGGTGCAAAGGTCTGCCTGTATACAAGGCCCAGACATTTCGGTAAGTCCTTGGACCTCAGTATGTCGGATGCATTCTTCAACATCAAATATCCTAAAGACAACGGATGGTTCGACGGATTGAAAGTGTCGGATTGTAAAGAATGCCAGGGACATAAGGATGCATATCCCGTGATCATTTCGACTTTAAAGATTTGGATTCCCGCAATTCTGAGGAATCTATTGAGAAGATCAGGCATAAGTTGTCTTGGTCGTATAGATGATATGTCGAAGAACCAAGAATCTGAGATCCGGTAAAAAAAGAGCCATCACGGCGGGATGCACCCGCCGTATGGACATATCAAAGCTCGGGATCCGTCTGGCGGAAGTTTACCGCGGGACATGGGCCCAGACAGTCCTTGCACCTGATGCACTCGTCGGGATCGATCTCGACCCTTCCGTTCACCATGCGCAGTGCCTTCTGTTCGCATCTGGCTACGCAAAGGGAGCATCCCACGCACTGTTCCGACCTTATGATGATCTCGAACAGCTTGTCCAGGTTCATCCTGGCATCGTTCTCGACGTTGGCCTTGGAGATTATGGAACCCTCGCGGTACACCGTCATGTTGTCGATGGTGAGCCACGATCCGGTGGGGTCGATCTCCACCCTGGAACCGAGGATGTGTCCGAATCCTTCCAGCCTGTCTATGTCCACGGGCCTGGAGAGTGCGGCCTCGATGCTGTATCCGATCACGCACGGGGAGTAACCCTCCTGCACATGCATGAACAGAGGTCCCTTCTCGGGAGCCTTCGTCTGACGCGTCAGATCCTTTATGTCCTTCCCGGTCACCTTGTTCACCTCCTCCCTTATCGACTGCGGAGCGTTCTTCCATCTCCACAGGGCGTACTCCTTCCATTCCTTGGGGAGCCCCCTGTCCTTCATGTATTCGTCGAGGTATGAATCCCACTGTCCGTATCTGGATGAGTTGCCTGCGACGATCTCGAGTTCCGAGAGGTCGGACGCGGGGCACAGGAAGCATCCGATCCTGTCCAGGCCCCTGGTGTACCATACGTTGTACGGCGCCTTCTTGTAGAAGATGTACATCCACACGTGGAGCGCGGTCCAGTTCTGGATCGGCGATGCGCCCGTCTGTCCGGGCGTCCAGGGATTGACCCAGATCCTTCCCTTGTCATGCCTCGCCTCGGACTCGTACTTCCTCTGTCCTATGAACGACAGGACGCCGTCGGGGAAGTTCTTCATTATCGCACCTACGGTGGGTCCGAGCTTGTTGGTCTTGCAGCACCACCTGAAGTCCTTGGCGGGCGGTCCGAAATGTACCAGATTGCCGAAGAACGCATCGGTGGGTGCGGTCTCCTCGATCAGTTTCAGATTGTATCTCTCCGCTACTTCGTGGACGTGCGCGACGGTCTCGTCGAACTCGAGTCCGGTGTTCACGAACAGCACCGGGAGGTCCAGTCCCGCATCCACGGTGAGGAGCAGCGTGGCAAGGCTGTCCTTACCGCCGGAGAACGACACGATGGCGGGCTTCTGGAACTTCTCCATCGTCTTATGGATGAAGTCCACTGCCTCGTCGCGTCTCTCGCAGATGATCCTCTCGTTGGCCTTGACGACCTCGTCCCAGGTGTATCCCCTGTCGGATACGTAGGACGGTTCGGGTTTGTAGTGCTTGGTCTTCACCGCGAGTCCCCTGTCCGCCGCCACCATGTCCGCGCCGTCCATCCTGGCCACACCGGTCGCTATCGCACGGCGGTCCTCCGTGACGATGACCACCTCGTCGCCGGATCTCACGTCCGGTGCCGCGCCGATGACACCTGGTGCCATGAGGTTCTTGGAATCCTGGACGAAACCTATCGCATCCGGATGGATGACCACGTACCCTCTCGTCATGACGGGTGCGATCCTGATCGCACTCTGCATGCGGTTGATGAGCCTCCATCCGCTTCCGAGGTCGTATCTGATGCTGGCCACTGTCCTGCCGTCTATGATTATCTCGTCCATCCTGTCGAGGGACGGCGCCTTGTTCATGAAGACGGGGTGTCCCTCCGGTATGAGTGCGATACCGCACCCGTCGCCGTACTGTTCGTCGGCTAAACGTCTGATAAGATCGATGTCGTGTTGGAAAGCGGGTCTCACATCCCCGGGCGGTGTTATATCGACCTCGCGGCTGTCCTTCCCGCAGACCGGGCAGGTCATGGTCTCGAGGACCGGCATGTTGCAATCGTCGCACCATCTCAGATGGTTCCTTCCCAAACGTACGGCTGGCATCGTTCTGCAATCGTACACTCAGATAATAATGTTGGCGATGGGGTCCGATTGTATTATAATCTGGATACGTCGGTACGTATGGTCAGATATTATGGCTAGTACAGTCGTAGCTCACATGAGGACCTGTAACAAGACTAACAAGGTGACCGTCTGGATGAAGGACGACGGCAACCTGGGCGTCAAGATCGCCACGGACTGCCCGCACGTCAAGGATTACGCGTCGAAGCTCACCGAGATAACGATGGATGATGTGGTCAGTTTCGCCGGAAGCAAGGTCGTGGACCCGGAGATCAGGGCGTCCCTGTCCGTCCCGTGCCTCACGCCCATCGCGGTGTTCAACGCGGCATGGATGGAGCTTGGCATGCTCTCCAAGTCATTGGCCAAGAACGTCGGCGAGAACTCCGTCTCGTTCCATCCCGACATCGAACTGGAACAGCTTTGAAACGATCCTTCCGTCGGAGACGCAGCCTCCGCGGAGGACCATTCATTCTCCGGAGGCCAGACGTTTGGTCTCCGCCAATCTGTCCGTGAGTCCGGACAGACCGCACTTCCTGCAGTCCATCCTCATCTTCAGCGTATCGGCGACGTCCTGCGCCAACGCCCTGTATTCCTCCTCGTTGCCGATGCCGTCGTCGATGAACAGGCATCTCTCGTAGGAATCGAACAGCATGTCCAGGAAGAACTGGGGTTCGTATCCTTCGATGCTGTCGAGGTGGAACTCCTTCACCAATCCGGCGATGCCTTCCTTGGCCCATCCGGGGGACATGAACCATGTGCCCGCACAGATCTTCTTCTCGTTGGTGTACTCCTGCGGGGTGAGCAGGACGTCGATGCAATCCGCCCCTTTCAGCATCACGGTAGGCACCTTCAGATCCTTGATCACGCCGTCCAGCGACTGGCAGGTGGCGTAACCGAGGAAGAGGGCATCAAGCTGCCCCTCGTACTTGTTGACGGTCTCTATGATGGTCTCCTTCATCCTCTGAGGGTCCTCATGGAGGGCGAATTCCAGGTATTCCCTGACGACGAAATCCGGATCGTCCTTGGTGAGGAATTCGATCTCCGGTTTCAGGATATCACATGCGATGATTCCCAGCTTCATGGATTTCGGATCCATATTGCGATATAAAATTGTTTGTCGTACATACCCAGACATCCGATTTGCGACCGTCTGGAACGGGTCTTTCCGGCCCATTCCGGGTATCTCCGATCCGACCGTACATCCAATGAGCCAGATGATTTATATTGGTCCTGCGGATACATTATCCGACCTGAACGGGCCAGGGAATGATGGAAATGGAATTCGACGAATTCGTTGTTGATCTGAACGCTGATTGTAAATGCGGCTGTATGGAGGGGGACAGGTTCCACAAGATCTACCGTTTCCCCAACGGTTACGGTGCATCCGTGGTCAACAATCCCAAGCTCAGGGGATTCAACTCCGAGGGTTACCGTATCCTCCCCATAAGGTTCTCCGGGGAGGAGGATTACACCACGGTCATGCTGCCGGATTTCGAACAGGAGGAGCTTGACTGCAAATCCTGGGAAGCGACCGTCAGATCGCTCGAGAGGATAAAGAATCTCTGAGACCGATCGCTTCCGGATACAGTCCTGTGCCGGACGTCACACCGGTTATGACGTCCCGTGATCATCGTCATGATCGGGATGATTTCCCCGGGGACGGAAAGGATGTGTGCCGTCCCCGAAGGGACGGTCACTGACCGGAAAGGTTGTGGTGGGCGATGCTCTTCTCGAGATCGAAGTAGTCCGCCATGATCCTGTAATCGAGACCCCACTTCTTGGTGATGTCATCGAGGAACGGCAGCGTGAGCTCCCTGATCTCATTGTCCCAGATACCGTGGACGATGATGTGGAGGACCAGGATGCAGTCCTTGATCTCATTGATGTCCACGAAGTCCTTGATCTTGATGGGCTTCCTTTCGTCCACCATACTGCTCATGATGTTCCCGTGGCCTTCGACGATCAGGAACGACTTGACGTGGCCGATGATGTCCGCACCGTTGGCGAGGCATGCTTCGGTGGGTTTCCTCATGATGTCGTCGATGAATCCCTTGATGTCATCCTTGGAGATACCGTCCTTGGAGCTCAGTTCCAGTTCCAACGCGTATTTCCCGAGCTCGTCCACGGCCCTGTGGATCTCCAGGTGGAGTGCGCTTCCCTCCTCCACGGGGTTGAAGTCATGCCCTTTGATCTCCTTCTCATCGCTGTCGTGGTCGATCTCGACGTGGTCGTAATCGTACTTGTATTCCTCGCTGTTGGGATCGGGCGTGGCCATTCATTCACCTCCGTTGTATTCGTTTCTCAGACGCTCGGCCTCGACCGCGTCGTCGTATCTTGCGGAGACTCCCTTCTCGATGAGGTCGCATGCATGTTCTACGCCCTCTCCGGTCTCCGCGGACATGTACGTGATCTCCGCGGTGGGGTTGATCTCCCTGATGAACTGTTCGGTCATCTTGATCTCCTCGGGCGTGGCCGCATCGATCTTGTTGATGAAACAGACATCCGCTTCCCTGATCTGGGTCTCTACGAGCCTCTTGACCGCGCGCATGAGCATCTCGATCCTCGTGGAATCCACGAGGGTTATCACGGGGGCATGCGTGATGTGCACGTCCGTCTTCGCCTCGGAGTACTCCGCGGCCCTCTTGAGTCCCCAGGGGATGGCGACTCCCGAAGGCTCCACGATGACGATGTCGGGGCGGTAGTTGTCGTAGAGCTTGGCGATGGTCTCCGCGAAGGAGCCTGCGATCTGACAGCAGATGCATCCTCCCGAGATCTCCTTGACCTTGAGTCCGTGCGCTTCCACGAATTTGGCATCGACGCTGATATCACCAACATCGTTGACGACGATGGCCACCTTATCGCCTCTCTCCATGAGTCCGTCCACTATCTTCATCAGGGCAGTGGTCTTTCCGCTTCCGAGGAATCCTGCAATCTGCGAGATCTTCACAATATCACTGTTCCAGGTATCGTTCTAAAGATATAAAAGCATGATATGGGAAAGGACATACCCAGACGTTCAAAAATCGACCATCGGAACATCTCGTACGAGCCTGTTCTGCGCGCCATGTTCTCGAACATGCGGAATAACACGACCGATGTGATGAAATACAGCAGACCCAGACACGCCATGGCGGCGATATCGTGCACCATTCCGGGCAGACCGATGCCGTCGGCGGCCATGCGCATGGCATCCACACCGTACGTCAGCGGGAACGCGGCGGACACCCACTGCAGCCATTCCGGCAGATACGATACGGGGAAGTTCACCCCGCAGATCAGCAGTCCGATGTATGCGAAAAGGTTCGCGATTATGGTGGACGTCCTCAGTCTGAGCCCTATGCTGCCGATGACCATCCCGAATCCGGTGAGGGAGAATACCGTCAGCAGTATCACGATGGTGGCGGCACCCATGTCCGCTCCGGAGAGGTCTATCCCGAACACGAACTGTGCGTAGCACAGCGACAGGGCGGCGGATATCAGTCCCGCCGCTATGTTGAACAGGGACATCCCGATGAATATCGGATAGAGGCCCGCGGGCGTCTGCATCATCGGCGACAGGGTACCGACATGCTTCTCCGTCCCCGGCAGGTCGGAGACCGCGAACAATGTAGTGGCCGCGATGCTCTGCAACACGTTGCCTATGACCACATAACGTACCGTGACATCCGGATTGGAGACATAATCGGCGAGGACCGCGAAGAAGAACATCGAGAAGAACGATGTGCAGACGATCTGTACCGCCCATAACAGGAACGGCACCGTCCTGAATCTGTTGCGGGTGTACATCACGGCCGACGACAGTATCACTCTCATGTTCCCCATGTCAATACCTCGTGAAAGACCCGGTCTCCAACACGTTGTCCACCATCCTGCCCATCAGCCATCTGGCTATGAGATATAGTGCGATCGTGCCGATCGTGCAGACAATCAGGTTGCCGTACATCCCGGGCCCGAACACGGTCGAGTAACCGGGGAGCGCGGAAGCGCGGAGGGCCTCCACGCCCCATGTGGGTGGAAGTATCATCGAGATCGGGCGAAGGAAGGAGGGGAGGGACGTTATCGGCACTATGGCTCCGGACAGCACATAGATCGGATACTCCAGG
>JBJEZZ010000082.1:0-29058 GCA_051887655.1 Candidatus Methanomethylophilaceae archaeon
ATCCGACAGCCTGGAATGGGGGAAGGGATGACATCGGATTAATATCGGGAACGTGTTGCGGAACGTATGGGAATGGACCCGTACATACTGACAGCACTCGTATTCCTGATACTCAACCTGATCGTGTTCATCGTCTACGCGGTCGACAAATGGAAGGCACAGAACAAGAGGTGGAGGATACCCGAGAGCGTACTGATCGGACTCGGAGCGGTATGTCCCTGGGGTGCGCTCGGCGGTATGTACTACTTCAGACACAAGACCAAGAAGCCAAAGTTCAAGCTCATCTGGGTCTTCGCACTCGCACATGCCGTGGCCGCGATAGCGTTAGTCCTTCTTCTTTGAGGGACCGTCGCGGTATGCGGACCTGGGGTAGAAGAAGCGCATCTTCCCGGATTCCACGGAGATCTCCGCCTCCCTGCACATGTAGGTCTCCCCGTCCAGATTGAATGGGGCCTCCTCGGGCGACGTTATCTTCAGCGACCTACATCTCCTATACTCCATCATCCTCTCCGGGATGTCCTTCTGCCTCCCGCGCTTGTACTTCGGGAGATACCTGAGCATCTGGAACAGCGACACCTTCTTGCAGATGATCACGTCCAGATATCCGTCGGTGAGGGATGCTTCCGGCACCGGATTGAAGGATCCACCGTACCAACCGTTGTTGCACACACAGACGAAGGTCATCGGTCCGTCGAATACGTGGCCGTCATCGAACTCCACCCTGCATGACTGGGATATTCCCTTGAAGATGTTGTAGATGCAGCTGAGCTTATATCCGTACTTCCCGATGAAGTTCATGAAACGTATGCGCTCGTACGTGAGACAGATGCGCGCATCCATGCCGAAGCACATGACGTTGGCAGAGTACCGGTCGTTCACCCGTATTATATCGAACTCGGATTCCCCGATGTCAGAATAGTTCCTCAGATCCCTGAACACTGAGGGATCGTCGAAGTGTTTCAGGAAATCGTTACCCGTACCGCAGGCATAGTTGGTCACCGAGAGATTCGGATATCCCACGGCCACCTGCAGGACGCTGTTCAGCGTCCCATCTCCGCCGCAGACGAATATCCTGATATCCTCCCCGCTCTCGCCGTACCTGCGTACGGCGTCGTAATAATCGTCACGCTCCTTGGTCACGATGAAGTCCACGTCGTCGCCGAACAGCATGTCCGCATTCTGGGCGATGAACCTCATGTTCTTGGATCTTCCCGCGATGGGATTCAGGATGAACACGTTATGCTTGATTCCGTCACCGGAACCGGTCTCGATAGCGGACAATTCGATACCTGCCGATGTGTCCGGAGATCAGTCCTTGACGATCTGTTCCGCGCTCTGGATGCATTTGTTGAGGACGGAATACGCGTTGATCATATCGGACTCGCTGACGATGAATATGGTATCGGTGTGGCAGCTGACCGTCTCCTCGATGTTGATCCCCGCATCGGAGAGGTTGTTGATCAGATATGCGATGACTCCGCTGGTATCGACGATCTTCTCCGGACTCTTGACGGCGATCTCCACGAGGTTCTCCCTCACCTTGATGATGTTGAACTTACCGACGGTGTCCACCACCCTGTTCTTCATCATCTTGTCCGCGATGATCGTGATGGCGGATGCGGACTGTACCACCTGCATGATGGAGTTCTGGTTCCAGAGGTCCTTGAAGAGGTAATCCATCTTGTTGAGGACGGTCCAGTCGTTCTTGGCGGTGACGATGCAGGTCTTGGTCCTCATCTCGAGACAGCTGTTCTTCAGGATCCTGAGGATGCTCATCTCGTGATCGGTGGTGATGCCCAACTTACTGGCATACCTCCTGCAGGCGATCATGACCGCTTCCTCGTTGTCGAGTTCCAGATCCTTCATTATCACCCTTGCGAGAGAGGAATAGTTGATGAGACCCCTGGACACGCAATCCTTGACGCTCGGATGAGAGTCGATGTAGATGCGGGTCTTCTCGGCCAGGCTCTCCTTGGTGGTTGTCTTGCTCATACGGACCGTATGATTATATGGGTATTAAATCGTTGTCTGACATCGGACAAAAATAAGTAAAAAGTTTGGAAAAAGACACCGATGTACATCAATCCAGGAACTCCCTGAGGAGACCCAGAAGGATGTCGCAGTGCTCCTTTCCTATGATGAGCGGCGGGATTATGCGCACGGTGTTCCCGTGGCAGACGTTGACCAGCACGCCCCTGTCGAGGCAGTATCTGCGGAACTCGTCCGCACGCGTCCTCATCTCGATACCGTCGATGAGACCGTATCCGCGGACCTCGACGATCTCGTCCGAATCGATGGAGGACAGTCCCTTCCTGAGATACTCCCCCATTGCGAAGGAGTTCTCCACCAATCTCTCCTCCTTCATGATGTCTATGGTCGCTGATGCGGACGCGGTCACTAGGGGATTGCCTCCGAACGTCGTACCGTGCGTACCCGGGGAGAGTGTCTTATGCAACTCCTCCGTCGTCGCTATCGCTCCGATGGGCATTCCCGCTCCGAGCGCCTTCGCCATCGAGATCACGTCGGGGACGACACCGAAGTTCTCGATACCGAACCACCTACCGGTGCGTCCGATACCGGTCTGGACCTCATCCACCAGCATCAGGGACCCGTTATCGGTACAGAGGTCGCGTACGGTCCTGAAGAACTCCGCATCCGCGGTCCTCACACCTCCCTCGCCCTGAATGGGCTCAATGAGCACGGCCGCCACATCCCTGCCCATCATGGCCTTGACGCTCTCCTGGTTCCCGTACTCGAAGTATGCGAAACCGTCGGAAATCAAGGGTTCGAAAGAATCCTGATACTTCTTCTGTCCGGTGGCACCCAATGCGGCCGCGGTCCTTCCGTGGAATCCGTTGAGTGCGGACAGGATCTTCCCGCGTCCGGTGTTGCGGATGGCGAGTTTCAGCGCGGCCTCGTTGGCCTCCGCACCGCTGTTGACGAACAGCACGCGGTCGAGGTCTCCGGGGGTGACGGATGCCACCTTCTCCGCGGCCTCGGCCTGCTCCTTCACATAGTACAGATTGGATACGTGGCACAGTTTGGAGACCTGCTCGCGCATGGCCTCGACCCAGGTCGGATGTGCATATCCCAGCGCGTTCACTGCGATACCCGCCACCAGATCCAGATATTCCTTCCCGTCCGTACCGTACAGGTACATACCCTTCCCGTACTCGAAGGCCACGTCCAGGCGGCCGTAGTTCTGGAACAGGAAGGTGTCGCTCTTCTTCTTCACTTCTTCGAACGTCATCTGAATCACTTGACTATCACGGTACCGTGCTCGACGCCCTCTTCCATGACGTCGGACACGATCTTCCCTTCTCCCCTGCCGTTGACCATGCGCACCTTGGCCACACCGGCCATCAGCGCCCTGCGGCATGCCTCCACCTTGGGGACCATCCCGCCGGAGATCGTACCGTCGGCGATGAGTCCGTCCACCTGTGCCAGCGACAGCATCGGCTGCAGCGACGAGGGGTCGTTTATGTTCAGCATGATACCCGGTACATCGGTTATCTGGATCATCTCGGTGCACTTCACGCCGGCCGCTATGCCGGATGCCATGGCGTCCGCGTTCACGTTCAGGTATCCGCGGCCGTCCCTGCCTATGGGATATATGACCGGGACGATGTCCTGCGAGAGCAGATCCCCGATGACCCCGAGGTCCACGTCTGTGACCTCGCCGACGTTCATGGGATCCACGAGCACGTCCTCGCCGTTGTCCCTCACGGTGTACGGCGCCTTCCTCTCGAACGCGGCGACATGGTAGCCAGGCATGCCCACGGCCTTCACTCCCGCATCCACCAGGGCATCGACCACATCGGAATTGATGCCCCTCAGCACCTTGATGGCGACATCCAGCGTCTCGTCGTCGGTGATCCTTATGCCGGCCACCTTCTTCGGCACGAGACCGATTCTCTCCATCTCCGCGTTGATCTCGGGTCCGCCGCCGTGCACCAGTATGACACGCGCACCGTCCGATACGAGGGACGAGATCTCGGCCGCGAAACGTGCCAGATCGTCCTTTCCCTTTATGGCGTTCCCGCCGAACTTGAGCAGGTAGACGTTGTCCATCCGCACACCTCAGGTGGCATACTCCGCGTTGATGCGCACATAGTCGTAGGTGAGGTCGCATCCCCAGCCGGTGGCAGATTCGTTGCCCGCGGCGAGGTCCATGACGATCGCGACCTCCTTATTGTCCATGGCCATGCGCACGACCTCGACGGAACGCTCCTCCTGGAACACCGGCGCACCGGCATCCAGGATCGGGACCTCCATCTCCCCTCCCTTGATGACCAGACGCACCTCGTCCAGATTGAACGCGGCACCGCTGTTCCCGAGTGCCATCATGATGCGTCCGTAGTTGGGGTCTGAACCGAATATGGCGGATTTGACCAGCGGGGAGTTGATGATCTCCTTGACGACCTTCCTTGCATCCTCCTTCGTGCTGGCACCGTTGACCTGGACCTCGATCAGCTTCGTGGCACCCTCGCCGTCGATGGCGATGGTGCGGGCGATCTTGGTCATGACCGCCTTGAGGGCCTCCTTGAATATCGGATCGTCATCCGCGCATGCGCCCTTGGCCATACCGTTGGCGAGGAGCAGACACGTGTCGTTGGTGGACTGGTCGCCGTCGACGGACACCATGTTCATGGTATCGTCCAGGATCTCCTGCCATGTGTCCTTGAACTTGGGGGACAGGTTGGCATCCGTGGTGACCAGCGAGAGCGTGGTACCGTGGAGGACCTTCATGTGCGGGGCGATCATCCCGCTTCCCTTGGAGATCGCACCGATGTATACCATGGTACCGTCGCTGAGACGTGCGCGGACCGCGCACTCCTTCTTGATGGTATCTGTGGTCATTATCGCCTCTGCGAGGAGATTGTCCGCATCGCGTCCCACGGAGAGCTCCCCGGCGGCACGGCTGATACCGTATTTGATCTTGTGCATGTCCATGAAACGTCCGATCAGACCGGTGGACATGACACCGACCTGTACGGGGTCGATGTTGAGCTCCGCCGCGACGGTCTCCTTCATGGTGATCGCATCCTCGATACCGCGGCGCCCGGTGAGCGCGTTGGCGTTACCGCTGTTGATGACGACCGCGGTCAGGGTGGGGGAGTTCTCCCTCATCATCACCTGTACCGGTGCGGCCTTGACATTGTTGCTCGTATATCCCGCGAATGCGCTGGCGGGGACCTCGGAACGGAGAAGTCCCAGATCCAGGGAACGGTACTTCACTCCGCTGTGCACGCCCGTCGCTTTGAAACCTTCCGGGGTAGTAACCCCTCCATCGATGAACTCGACCATATTCACACCCCCAATCCTGGGAAGTCTATGCCTGCGGCCTCATCGAGACCCAGCATCAGATTCATGCATTGTACGGCCTGTCCGGATGCCCCCTTGACCAGATTGTCGAGCACCCCGAACGCGACCACTTTGTTGCCTATGACCTTAACGCCCACCTGCGCGTGATTGGATCCCACCACGGCGCGTATGGACGGTTCGTCCACGGCATGGACGAACCTCTCGCCCGCGTACGTCCTCTCGAACGCGGACAGAACATCGTCGGCGGACGCCCCGTCCTCCAGCGTGAAGTAGCACGAGGACAGAATACCGCGGACTATGGGCAGCAGATTCGGTACGAACAGTATGTCCGGTCTGCGGCCGGAGTGCATCTCCACCGCCATCTCGATCTCCGGCGTGTGGCGGTGCGTACCAACACCGTACGGGATTATCGATTCGCCGCAGGTGGCATGGTGCGTACGTGCGGACGGGACCATCCCCGCTCCGGACGTTCCGCTCTTGGCATCCACGAACACGTCCCCGCCGACACAGCCCGTGTCCATTATCGGCGCGCATGCGAGTATCGTCGCCGTCGCGTAGCATCCGGGATTGGCTACCAGGTCCGCACCCTTGATGTCCTTGCGGAACAGTTCGGGCAGCCCGTACACCGAATCCTTCAGGTTGTCCGTGTCGGTATGCGTGTGCCCGTACCACTTCTCGTAGGTGGGGACGTCATGCATACGGTAGTCCCCGGAGAGGTCGATGCACTTGATGCCGGATGCCAACAGACCGGGGACCTCCTTCATGGCTACGCCGTGGGGCGTGGCCACGAACACCAGGTCCTCGTCGCCGGACACCTTGTCCGTGAAGCACAGATCGGTGTAGCCCCTCAGGTAGTTGTGTACGTCGGAAACCCTCTTCCCGACATTCTGACGGGAGGTCATGGAAACGATCTCCACGTCGGGATGTCTGCACAGCAAACGGGCCAACTCTCCGCCCGTGTAACCGGTCCCTCCGATGATACCTATCTTCATCATTGCAACACCTTGTTCGTTCGCTGCCTTCCACTTGAGAATCAGATAAAAAGGTATTGTCCCAAATCAGACACCTTTTGTCCACCGTGTTCCCGGACCATCCTAACTGACAGAATGCGGACAGAATGACAGCGAACGGACAGAGTCCGCGGGGAACACCCGCATTCCGGGATATCGGAACACCCGATGTCAGAAAACACATACGGTGACCGTTGGCGGACATATTCCCGATGCCGGTGTGCGATATCGTTCGTTACCTTAATATCATCGCGCGTTCTAGCCGCGGACAGATAATATGACCGGTAGAGACAAGATCGTATTGGCATACTCCGGCGGACTGGACACCTCGGTCGCCATCAAGTGGCTTCAGGACAAGTACAACCTCGATGTCATCGCAGTCGCGATCAACGTCGGACAGCCTCCGAGCAGCGACGACATCGTCGCACGTGCTCTCAGGAACGGAGCGATCCACGCCGAGTTCGTGGACGCCAAGAAGGAGTTCGTCGAGGACTACATCTGGCCTTCGCTGAAGGCGAATGCCATGTACGAGGACGTCTACCCTCTCAGCACCGCCATCGCCAGACCTCTCATCGTCAAGGTGCTCGTCGACATAGCACAGCGCGAGGGCGCGAAGTACATCGCACACGGATGCACCGCCAAGGGTAACGACCAGGTCAGGTTCGACGTCGGTATCGTCTCCCTCGACCCGTCCCTCGGCATCATCGGACCCATGAGAGAGTGGGTCATGACCCGCGAGGAGGAGATCGATTACGCCAAGGAGAACGGCATCGAGATCATCGTCAAGAAGGAGAACCCCTTCTCCGTCGACGAGAACCTCTGGGGAAGGAGCTGCGAATGCGGTGTCCTCGAGGATGCATGGGTCGAGCCTCCCAGAGAGGCATGGGGATGGACCGTCGAGCCCGCAGAGGCACCCGACACCCCCGAGTACGTGGAGATCGAGTTCGTCAAGGGTGTTCCCCAGGCCGTCAACGGTCAGAAGATGGACGGCGTCAAGCTCGTCGAGACCGTCAACGCGATGGCATGCAGGAACGGTGTCGGAAGGATCGACCACGTCGAGGACCGTCTCGTCGGTATCAAGAGCAGGGAGACCTACGAGTGCCCCGCCGCCACCGTCCTCACGCTCGCGCACAGGGCGTTGGAGTTCCTCACCCTCCAGAAGGACGTCCTCGAGTTCAAGAAAGGAGTGGAGCAGAGGTTCTCGCAGCTCGCGTACAACGGACTCTGGTTCGGTACCCTCCGCGAGTCCCTCCAGGCATTCGTCGAGACCACCCAGGAGTACGTCACCGGTACCGTCCGTGTGAAGCTCTTCAAGGGTAACGCGACCGTCGTCGGACGCAAGTCCCCCTACTCACTGTACGACGAGGGTCTCGCGACCTACGCCAAGGGTGACGAGTTCGACCACAAGTCCGCGGTCGGATTCATCTACTGCTGGGGACTCCCCAACAAAACCGCCGCCAGGGTGCACTCGAAGAAACAGTGATAGGATGAGCAAACAGGCACTTTGGTCAGGAAGGTTCGCCGGAGACATGGCGGAACCCACGCTGGAGTTCACCAGCTCCCTCGACACCGATTCCGCGATGGTCTTCTTCGACGTCATGGGTTCCCTCGCACACGTGAGGATGCTCAAGAAATGCAGGATCATCCCGGATGAGGATGCCGATAAGATAATAGGCGGACTCAAGACCATCGTGTCCGAGATCGAGAACGGGGATTTCGAGTTCGACTACAGTCTCGAGGATGTGCACACCTGCGTGGAGTACAGACTCACGGACCTCATCGGACCCGCCGGAGGGAAGCTGCATACCGGAAGGAGCCGCAACGATCAGGTCGCGACCGATTTCAGGATGTACCTCCGCGAATCCGTACTCGACGTGGTGTCCGCCATCGACAACCTGGTGGACACCTTCATCAAGGTGGCCCAGGACCACGGGGACACCATCCTCCCCGGGTTCACCCACATGCAGCACGCGCAGCCGGTCACCGTCGCGCAGCACTACCTCGCGTACGCGTTCAAGCTCGCCCGCGACGCGGACAGGTTCCTGGACGCCTACGAGAGGATGAACAAGTGTCCTCTCGGCTCCGCCGCACTGGCAGGGACCACTTACCCGATCGACAGGAAGATGACCGCCGAGGCCCTGGGATTCACCGCACCCACCGAGAACTCGATGGATTCGGTCAGCGACAGGGACTTCGTCAACGAACTGGCGTTCTGCGCATCGCAGACCGCCATCCACCTGTCCTCGATCTCCGAGGAGCTCGTGTACTGGTCCTCCCAGGAGTTCGCGTTCATCGAGATGGACGACAGATACACCACCGGATCGTCCATCATGCCCCAGAAGAAGAACCCGGACATCGCGGAGCTCATCAGGGGAAGGACCGGATCCGCGGTCGGAACGCTGGTGAACATGCTGGTCATGACCAAAGGGCTCCCCCTGTCGTACAACAGGGACCTGCAGGAGGACAAGCGCCCCCTCATGGACACCCTCGAGTCGCTGACGCAGAGCCTCACCATCATGGCGCCGGTGATCTCCACCATGCGCATCAACAAGGACAGGATGAGGGAGTGCGCCGAGAACGGTTTCATCAACGCCACCGATCTCGCCGATTACCTCGTCACCAAGGGTGTACCCTTCCGCGAGGCGCACGGTATCGTCGGTGCCTCCGTGAGATACTGCATCGACAACGGGAAGAAGCTCGACGACCTCACGGTGGAGGAGTTCGGAAGATTCTCCGACAGGATCGGGGACGATGTATACGACTTCATCACCGTGGAAAGGTGCGTGGAACGCCGCAACTCCATCGGAGGTACGTCGTCCGCATCCACCGACGAGCAGATGCTCATCGCCATAAGCGAGCTCATGGGAAGGGAGGACATCGTCCGCCAGGAGAACGAACTGGCGGAGAGATGCTGGAACGCCCTCCTGGAATGATTTTACACCGCGGGCCTCCGGGCCCGCGATAGGGAGGCCTCCGTATGAGGATAACATTGATCAACGGACAGGACCACAGGGGCAACACCTGGTACGTGGCGCACCGTCTCATAGACAGCATCTCCTTCGAGAAGACCGTGGAGGAGTTCTTCCTCCCCAGGGACCTTGACCATATGTGCAGGGGCTGCTACTCCTGCCTGGAAGGCAGGGAGAGATGTCCGTTCCGTGAGGATGTGGGCCGTATAGAGAAATCGATGCTCGGGTCCGATCTGATCATCCTCGCCACACCCAACTACTGCATGATGCCCAGTGCTCCCATGAAGGCGTTCCTGGACCTCTCGTTCACCAACTGGATGTCCCACAGGCCCCACGAGGCCATGTTCTCCAAACGCGCCGTGGTGATCTCCACGGCCGCGGGCGCAGGTGCGGGGAAGGCCGCGAAACTCGTAGCGACGAATCTCCGCAACTGGGGGATCCCGTACGTCAGGACGTTCGGCATCGCCGTGAACGCCACGGATTGGGATACCGCCCCTGAGAAGAAGAGGAAGAGGATGGAGAAGGCGATGTCCTCCCTCGGAAGAACGCTCTCCAAGGGCGGGAAGGTCAGGGTCGGCATCAGGACACGCATGATGTTCGCTGTGTTCAGAGGGATGCAGAAGGCAGGATGGGGTGCATCCGATTCCGAAAGGGAATACTGGGAGAACATGGGTTGGCTGGACGGTTCCAGACCCTGGAAGAAGTGACCGATCCGCCTGCGGCCGCCGATACGCATTCTGTAAATGATAGGGTACACCGCCATATCCGTACGGACATGCCGATACATAAACCCCGTATGCGATATACGGATATGACGTATCAGAACCTGATGACCCCGAGGATGAAGGATATCAGGGCGACCAACATCGCCTTCTTGGCAAGCTTCTGTGCTTTGTGAGGGTCTTTGAACACGGAGACCGCACACAGAACGAACATGGCGTCGGCCAACAGCACCGTGTAGTACAGCAGACCGTACGTACCCGCGATCATCGGCTGGATGCTCAGGACCGGGCCTGCGATGAAGAATACGGATGCCAACAGTGCCGCGTTCCTGGTACCGATCCTCATGGGGAGGGTGATCCTTCCCTCGTCCGAATCCATGTCCTCTATGTCCTTGGAGATCTCCCTTCCGATGGACACCAGCATGGCCATCAGTGCGACGACCATGTTGTTCATCATGCTGCCCGCAACGGCACCTCCGAGGAGGAACATCATCCCCGTCAGGACGGCGATGGTCACGTTACCGATCAATCCCCTCTGTTTGAGATACAGTTCGTACGATACCATGAGCATGCATGCCACGATGACGATGGCTATGCATTCCGGATCGCATGTGATGAACGATATGAGTATGGAGACCGCGAACATCAGCACACCCGCACGCAATGCGGATCTCCTGTCCAACCTGCCGGACGGGATGGGGCGCTCGGGATGTGCGGTCCTGTCGATCTCGTAATCGATGTAATCGTTCAGGGCGTTACCTCCGCAGATAAACATGAACACCACCACGATGGAGATAAGGAGATTGACGGCATGATCGGTGATGTCGAATCCAACCGCCATGAAACATGCCACGAGCACTCCGATAGCGCCCATCAAAGCGTTGCCCATCCTGAAAAGCTGCAGGTAACCGTTCACGGATGACCTGATGTATTCTCTGCTATAATATCATTCCACGGACGGATGGATACACGGTGACGGATATCGTCCACACCTTCGGATTGTTCCGTCCCCCGCCCCCGCAGAATCCCGGTCCGGTATCGAATCCCGGATGTTCGCGGTCATTCCAATCACGTAAGAAATGAAATAATGTGAATCCCGATATGAACGATATCACCGTATGACACAAGACACTACCACATACACTGATGCAGAAAGTCGGAGGGGACATTGACTGCGGCCGGGCCAGCAAACCGGCCGCATAAATCGTTTGGTAAGGTGTTTCATAGGCCCCAAGGTGACAAGGGCCCGTCAAGCGCTTTTGCTGACCGCGGCGATACCGGACTCTCCCGTCCTGATACGGAAGACGTTCTCCACGTCGTAGACGAAGATCTTTCCGTCCCCGACAGCACCGGTGTACACCGCTGTCTTGATGGCCTCGATTACCTTGGCCGCATCAGCGCCGGCAACGACGACCTCGGCCTTCAGCTTCGGCAGGAGTGTACTGTCGAGCTCGATACCGCGGTACATCGAGGTGTGACCTTTCTGAGATCCGTATCCTTCCACATAGGACACGGTCATTCCGGAGACACCCACGGAGTCCATTGCGGACTTCATGTTACCAATCATCTCTCTGCGCGTGACCACCACGATCTTCTTCATGGACGCCTCGGGCGCGCTGTAGTCGAACACCGGTATTCCGGGGGACTCGCACTCGGCCATGGGCTGTCTGGTCGCCTCGATGACGGAAACCTTGTGAAGATCGGGCATCATTCCGGAGTACGCATTGGTGAGTCCGTGCTCGGTGAGGTCGAGACCGGAGATCTCCTCCTCGGCGGTGGCACGGAGTCCGATGGTGTGTTTGATGGCATAGAAGGTGATGCCCATGAGCACCATTCCCCATGCGAAGATCGAGATCACACCCAATGCCTGTATTCCCAGCTGCTGGATCGCATCCATACCTCCTCCGTAGAGGAGTCCGGCGGTACCTGCCTTGGCGGGGACCATGAGGAATGCGACGAGCAGGGTACCTATGATACCGGAGATACCGTGGACCGCGAACGCTCCGACGGGATCGTCGATCTTGAGGGTCTTCTCGACGAAGTCGGAACCGACGACGACCATCACACCGCAGATCAGTCCGATGATCAGTGCGCCGTAGAAGTCCACCACGGCCGCACCCGCACAGCATCCGACGAGACCTGCGAGGACACCGTTCAGTGTGTAGGACACGTCGGGGCGTTTGTACTTGAGACAGCTGTAAATCATCGCACCGAGTGCTCCGGCGGAACCGGAGATGCAGGTGATCAACAGTACCTCGGACACGTCGTTACCGGTGGCCGCTCCCTCGTAACCGCTGATGGCGAGGGTGGAACCGCCGTTGAATCCGAACCATCCGAACCAGAGGATGAACACTCCCAGTGCCGCGAGGGTCAGGTTGTGACCGGGGATCGCACGGGGGTTGCCGTCCTTGTCATACTTTCCGATACGGGGTCCGAGGAAGAACGCACCGGTGAGTGCGGCCACTCCTCCGAGCATGTGCACGACACTGGAACCCGCGAAGTCGATGTATCCCATCGCGCAAAGCCATCCGTCCGCGGACCATACCCAGTGGGTAGCGATGGGGTACACCACGGAACAGATGACGATACAATAGATCATGTAGGACAGGAACTTGGTACGCTCTGCCATCGCACCCGACACTATGGTCGCGGTAGCACCCGCGAATGCGAGCTGGAAGATCACCGACGAGAATTCCCCTTCGAATCCTGAGAGGAAGAACGAGGGTGCACCAACGATACCCATCACATCACAGCCGTAGGCAAGACTGTAACCCACGGCAACATACACTATGCAGGCGAACACGAAATCCAACGTGTTCTTCATGACGATGTTTCCGGCATTCTTCGCCCTTGTGAAACCCGATTCCACCATTGCGAAACCTGCCTGCATGAAGAACACGAGCGCGGCTGCTACGATAAGCCACATCGCGTCGACTGCTGACACCAGATCAACTAGCTCATATGCTATTTAGATCACCAATGATAGTACCAAACAATTGTATTAATATATTTGGTTTTAACTAGATATTTGTCTAATGAATTTCAAATCAAAACAACATATGTTGTATCGATAGCGATATGAAAATATCGTTCGAATCTGATGAAATACCGCATTCCGATCGGATATTTTCCCAATAGCCCCCGCCGTTACGGGCGGAATTCCCTACCGTTTCGATAAAGTACAACGAAATTATGATGGATTATACTGCCAATCGGCACATGTACTCGAGAAAATTATATGTCGTCCGTTACAGACCTTCATTAGACAAATGTCTAATCGGATATCGTACGATGCCGGACCGGTGACAGAACGGCCGCATGACGGAATCACGGATAGAAACGGTAAGGGATTTGAAGGACGGCGAGGCCGTCACAGTTCGATGAAA
This sequence comes from Candidatus Methanomethylophilaceae archaeon, assembly GCA_051887655.1. Taxonomy (GTDB): domain Archaea; phylum Thermoplasmatota; class Thermoplasmata; order Methanomassiliicoccales; family Methanomethylophilaceae; genus SIG5. The sequence goes on from JBJEZZ010000082.1 coordinate 13,413, forward strand.
TCGTTCTCCGCGGTGGTGAACCTCAGACCGGAAGCGGAGAGGATCTCCTGTATCTTCTCGCCCACGCGCTTGAGGTCAGCGGGCTTGATCCCGTTGCTGGTGCTCTTGATGTACATCTCCATGCGGTCCATGGGGAAGATGAGCCTGTACTTTCCCTTACGGTTGTAGCCTTCGGGCTTCCTGTTCTCCTCGAGATCCTGGCGGTTGAGCTGGACGAACATATCACGGTTCTCCTCGTCGGATGCCTCGTTGCCCTGGAAGTGATCGTTCTCCTTCAGGATGATGTTGAGCACATCGGGGAAGGACGGGACCAGATCGATGTACTGCGTTCCCTCCTGGAAGATGAAATGATAGCTGTAGGCCTTGCTCATGAATCTCTTGATGGAACACTCCGATTTATATGTTGGCCGTATACCGTCCCCGCTCCCCCGCCCCTATTATATTATTTATATAGAATCCATGGATACGTAGGGACATGAGATGCGCACTAACCATAGCGGGTTCTGATTCCGTCGGCGGCGCAGGCATCGAGGCCGATATAAAGGCCATGAGTTCATTGGATGTTCACTGCTGTGCCGCCATTACAGCGGTCACGGCCCAGAATACAACGGCTGTCGAGAGCATATTCCCTCTTCCCCTGGATATGATCCAGGACCAGATAGAGACCGTCCTCAGGGACGTCGACATCAAAGCGGTGAAGACGGGGATGCTCTACAGTCCGGAGATCGCCGAACTGGTGGCGGATCTCCTCGAGGATCACGACATGCCCCTGATCATCGATCCCGTCCTCGTGGCGGGAGTGGGGGACAACCTCGCCAAGAGCGATCTGGTCAAAGCGATCAAGAAGAAACTCATTCCGATCTGCGAGCTCATAACGCCCAACAGATATGAGGCCGAGGCCCTGTCGGGGATCAGGATCAACAACGAGAAGGATGCGATATACGCATGCGAGATAATCGGTAAGGAATCCTCGTCGGTGCTGCTTAAGGGCGGACACATGAGCGGTTCCACGGTCGTGGACTATCTGTATCTTTCATCCGGGGTCACCAAATTGGAATACCCGAGGCTGGAGACCGCCGGACACGGGGGAGGATGCACACTGTCGTCCTTCATCACGGCCAACATGGCCAAGAGCGTCGACATCGTGAACTCCATCTACTCCGCCAGGGAGATGATACAGCAGGCGATCTCCGAGCAGTACGTGATCGGGAACGGATCGAAACTCGTCAACCCTGTGGTCAGGTCCAGCGGGGACAAGGAGAAGTATGCGATCCTCGACGAATTGGACGCGGCCTCCGAACACCTCATCGACATGATCCCCGAGGACCTAGTACCCGGCGGAGGAATGAACATAGGATACGCCAAGAGGAACGCCGCGGGTCCGGAGGACATAGCCGCCATCGAAGGCAGACTGACCTTCCACAACGGCCTCCTGAGGAAGAACGGGAAATCCAAGTTCGGTACCGCGGACCAGCTGTCCTATGTGATATTGGCCGCCATGAAGCACGATCCGAAGATCAGGTGCAACATGAACCTGCAGTACTCCGACGACCTCGTCGATCTCCTGGAGGAGGTCGGACTGTCCGTAGAGTACATGGACAGGAAGAAGAACAAGAAACTTCTCACCGGCGAGCTCGTGAACGTCACACTCACCAGGCTCGGCTACGTACCCGATGTCCTCGTGGACAAGGACAAGAGCACCAACGAGAAACTCGTCAGACTGTTCGCAGAGGACCCGGATTCGATGCTGGACAAACTGGAACAGTTCCTCTGACCTTACGCTTCGGGAGGGGTGCCGGAAGGCGCCCCGACCTGAAGTCAACATTCTGTATCATATTCCGTTCGGAACGCGGGACAACGTCCCGTACCAAGGATCGTAGAAATGGGAAACGGTTTCGGGGAGGCGTCACGCCCCCTCGGCATCAGACACCGGCGTAGCCGTTAATGTCGACGATCTTGATCCAGAAGTACAGGACCTCTCCCTTCTGCTCCTGGTTGGAAGAGCCGTCGGCGATCTTGTACTTGTACTGACCGTCGGTGAAGTTGTCGACGAAGACGATCTTCTCCGCATCCTCATAGGGGATGACGGTCTCGTACATCTTGTTCGCGGAGGAGAAGATGTACTGGATGGTGAACTCGCTGCCATTGATCGCGGTGACCTTGATGCTGACGTTGTCGTCGATCTTGGTGACCTTCACGGTCTCGTTGTTCTTGAGCTCCTCTACCTCGGAGTAGACGTACTGGTAGGTGACGCTGTCGATTCCGGATTTGTTGACGATCGCGGTGAGTCCGTTGGGCATGGTGACCTCGTACCCGACGGTGAGATCGGATGCCTTCAGGCTGGTGGAAGCGAGGGTGTTGAATGCCTCGAGGGTCATCGTACCAGTGAACTTGAAATCCTGCGTCAGTTCGAAGTCGTACTTCTCGGCGAGACCGTACCCCTCGTCGGCGGGGATCGCCACCAGGGCGGTCCAATTGATCAGTTTGCCCACGACGGCATCGCTGAATCCCGGAAGGACCGTACCGTCGCCCACCTTGAAACTGAGGTAGCTGAAACTGGTCTTGTTGGTGTAGGAGGGGCTCTTGAGGTATTCGGAGCCGTCGTTCACGGATTTGACGTTGGTATCGAATATGACTGCTCCGTCACGGTCGTAGTATGTGTTGTACGATCCGACGTACTCGACCTTGACGGTATCCCCCTCGACGGCCACGGGGCTGTCCCACTGAGGGTTGATATACATTGCGTTCACGTAGGAACCCAAGATGACGACGCATGCGAGCATGATCACGACGAAACATGACATCGCGATGGGGTCGGCCTTGCGGCAAAATGCGATGAATCCGGAACCGTTCCTGTCGCGGTTCTTCGCCTTCTCGCGCTTCGAGCCGGCGTCCCCGGATGCCTTAGTCAGTACGACATCGGTATCCTTCTCAACATCGTCGACAGGCTCGACCGCTTTTGCGCCGTCGGCCTGCCCTTTCTTTTTCTGACCTTTCTTAGCAGCCATTTCTAACGAGGTCAGTTATAACGCCTCCCTATATATTAGGTCGCACGGGACAGAGACAGGAACGATACGTCGGATTCATACGTTATTCGTTGCCGTGTACGCAGTAATACGTATCGAAAATGATACGATGCTACGAATTTCGAAGAAATCATATGATTTTGCATTATCTCCGATACCATTAAAGGTAGCATGCCCATCCAGAGGGCATGAAAGGCTCGGATTTCATGAAGACAGTGAGGGAGAAGACACCTCTTGTCCACCACATAACCAACTATGTAACCGTGAACGACTGTGCCAATGTCACAATCTGTGCAGGCGGGTCCCCCGTCATGTCCGACGAGGCCAAGGACATCGTCGACATCACCAGGATCTCCTCCGCCGTCGTCCTCAACATGGGTACCCTCAACGAGAGGACCGTGGAATCCATCATCATCTCCGGAAGGATCGCCAACGAGAACGGCATCCCCGTGGTGTTCGATCCCGTGGGTGCCGGAGCCAGCGCTTACAGGAACGAGGTCGCCGACCGTGTCCTCAGGGAGGTCAGGGTCGACGTGATCAAGGGCAACGCGGGAGAGATAGGCGTCCTCTCCGGAATAGGCGGAGAGGTCAGGGGCGTGGACTCCGTGTCCTCCAGCAACGAGAGGCTCGCCACCGAGGCGCTCGCGAAGAAGTACGGGTGCGTCGTCGCCATGACCGGGAAGACCGACTACGTGTCCGACGGGGAGAGGACCGTCGTACTGAACAACGGACACGACCTCATGGGATGTGTCTCCGGTACCGGCTGCATGGTCTCGTCCGTCGTGGGATGCTACGTCGGTGCCAACGGCGTGTCCGTGGATTCCGTCGCGGCAGCCATCAGCGCATTCTCCATCGCAGGGGAGGTCGCTGCAGGGATCTCCAACGGACCCGGCACGTTCAAGGTGAACATGCTCGATTCCCTCTTCAACCTCACCTGCGAAAGGTTCGACGAGCTGAGGAAGGTCGAGTGAGATGGCCCAACTCTATGTCGTTACCGACGAAGGACTGTCCAACGGACTGTCGCATACCCAGATCGCGGAACTCGCATGCAGGGGAGGTACCGACATAGTCCAGCTCAGGGACAAGACCACGGACGACGCCACGTTCGCCAGATATGCCAGGGAGGTCAAGAGGGTGTGCGACAGATATGGAGCACAATTCATCGTGAACGACCGCTTCGACATCGCACTGGAGACCGAGGCCACCGGTGCGCATCTGGGACAGAGCGACATGTCCATCGCGGAGGCCAGGGCACGCGCTCCCAAAGGATTCATCCTGGGATGCTCCGTGGGGAGCGTGGAGGAGGCCCTCAAAGCAGAATCCGACGGGGCCGACTACGTCGCGCTCAGCCCGGTGTTCGATACGAAATCCAAATCGGACGCCGACCCCGGACACGGTCTGGACATGCTCTCGGCGATAAAGGCCGCCGTGAATGTCCCGGTGTACGCCATCGGCGGGATAAACATCGACAATGCCAGATCGGTCGTGGACGCAGGCGCGGATGCGATATGCGTGATATCCGCCGTCGTATCCCAGAAGGATCCTGCGGAGGCCGCGGCCTCCCTGAAGAGGATCATAGCATAGACAGGCCGCCGGTGATCCTGTCGAGCACGTCATCCGTGCTGGGACCTATACCCAGACACGTGACCGTGCCCGGATCTATCTCGGTCCTTCCGGCATCCGTTATCAGGGAGTTCACCAGTCCGGATGCGTCGGCCATGGCCTTGATCTCATAGAGCTGCCTGAGGTCCTGGACCTTCAGGACCACCTTCTTCTGCCCTTCGGCGAACCACCTGTCGAACGTCCTGGGATCCTTCTTCTTGGATGCGAAGGCGCAGTTCACCGCCGCATGCGCGACCTGCGCCGCGGCCTTGCCCTTGGACAGTTTCAGGTCGGCCCTTACGACTATGACCATCTTGGCCTCATCCGATGTCGTGATTGCCATGCCCATACGATTTTATCATGCCATTTAAACATACGCGTGCCGGAAAGGTGTCCCGATATACGCATCCCCTAACACGCGCGGGCGACCGTTTATAAATGTAGCAGTGATAGGTCCATCCATGGCAATGATCGACATCGAATACAGGCACACCGGCAGGGACACCCCCGACGGTATCAGGAGAAGGACCTGGGAGGACATGGAGAAGTACCTCAGGGGACTCGTCTACGAGATGCAGGAAGCGGACATCTCATCCAAGTACATAGGCACCGAATCCGAGAAGGAGGACATGGTGTACATCAACGGCAAGACCGTGCATGCGATCCTGGACGGTCTCGAGATCAAGACCCCCATGCCCGACGAGGACGAATGCGGCTGCGGAGGCTCCAAACCCATCGTGATCCAGAGCAGACCCACGCTCGAGTGGGATGAAGGATATATAGAGGACATCCCGGACATCCTGATGAAGAACGCCATATCCAAGGTGTACTGCGACATCAACAGAAACAGGATCATGTGATACCGATGTTCGAGATAATCAAGAGGGACGGATTGGCCAAGCTCGGCCGTTTCGAGACCAGGTCCGGGGTCCTGGAGACGCCTGCGCTCCTCCCCGTCGTGAACCCCAAGATCTTCACCGTCACGCCCAGGGAACTGTACGACGAGTTCGGGTTCAGGGCACTGATCACCAATTCGTACATCATCAAGAACAACCCCGCCCTCAGGGAGAGGGCATTGAACGAAGGTCTCCACAGGATGCTGGATTTCGACGGCGTCATCATGACCGACTCCGGTACCTTCCAGAGCCACATGTACGGCGAGGTGGAGGTCACCAACGAGGAGATGGTGCAGTTCCAGAAGGACATCGGTACGGACATAGGTACCGTGCTGGACATCTTCACCGAACCGTATTGGACCAAGGAGGAGACCGCGGCATCCATCGAGGTCACCCTGGAGAGGATGCAGAAGGCCTGCGACATGAAGGGCGAGATGATGATCAACGGTGTCGTTCAGGGTTCCGTCTACCCGGACCTCAGGGAGGACTGCGCCAGGAGGATGGCCGTCATGGACATCGACGTTCACCCCATCGGAGGCGTAGTACCGCTCATGGAGCAGTACAGGTACTCCGAACTGGTGGATGTCATCATAGCATCCAAGAAGGGACTCAACCCCAACAGACCGGTCCACCTCTTCGGTGCGGGACACCCGATGGTCCTGGCCCTCGCCACTCTCCTCGGATGCGACCTGTTCGATTCCGCATCATACGCGAAGTTCGCGAGGGACGACAGGATGATGTTCATCGACGGTACATACAGGCTCGGCGACATGCAGTCCCTGGACTGCAACTGTCCCGCGTGCAGGGGACACACCCTCGAGACCCTCAGGAAGCTGCCCAAGGACGACAGGACCAGACTGCTCGCCCGCCACAACCTGTACCAGATCACGCAGGAACTGGCACTCATCAAGAGATACATCCGCGAGGGAAGGCTCTGGGAACTGGTGGAGATCAGGTGCAGGGGCCACCCCGCACTCCTGGACGCGCTCAGGAGACTGAAGACCCACACCGAGTTCCTCGAGAGGACCGAACCGATCTCCCGCGAGGGCGCCCTGTTCTACACCGGTTCCGAATCCAGGGCCAGGCCTCCGTTCCTCAGATACGAGGAGAGGCTCATGTCCCGCTACGTCCCGAGCGCATCCAAGGCCGCCGTCTTCCCCGACGGAGGCAAACCCTACAGCCGCGCATACGCGGACGACTTCGACAGGGCCAGACGCGCCGGGTATGTCCCGGTGGTGGTGTCCCCGTTCGGACCCGTACCCGCCGAGTTGGATGAGATCTACCCGCTGGCACAGTCCCTGTTCCCCGAGAACACGGACGCCGAGACCGTTGCGGCCACCGACGACATGACCTTCAGCTTCCTTGAGAAGATGGGATTCGAGGAGGTCATCGAGTGCGACGAGATACCCGACGGCGGCGAGCAGGAGTACGATGCGGACATGATCAGGGCGAGGGCCATCTCCAACTACCAGTTCGGCATCGAGGCCACGGACGCCATGTTCCGCGGCGAGATCGAGATCGTCAAGAGCAGGAAGACCGGCAAGATCAGGAACGTCATCTCCGACGGGGAGCACATCCTGTCCCTCAGGGCCGGCGACGGACTGTACACCCTCAAACCCGCGGGTGCGCTCAGGATATTGGAGAAGGTCCCCGCACCGTTCATGCGCGTGACGGTCAACGACGACTCCGTCCCCTTCGTATCCAACGGAAGGAACGCGTTCTGCCAGTTCGTCCTCGGGATGGACAAGGAGATCAGACCCATGGAGGAGGTCATCGTCGTCGACAAGGACGACAGGTTCCTCGCCACTGGACGTGCGATACTCGTAGAGAACGAGGTGAGATCACTCAGGAAGGGTATCGCCGTCAAGGTCAGGAGCGGCAACGGGGACGAGGCCTGAGGCCCCCTCCGATATCTTCACGCAGGCCAGGACGTCGTCCATGGCGGACCTCATCTGACCTGCGTTCTCCGCTTCGAACTCGAAGATGACCTTGTTGCCCTCGATGCGTGTGGTGACGTAACCGTCGTCATCCGGGACGATGGACCTGTATATCGTCTCCGCGGACTTCGCATCGGGATACTCCGACTCTATGGTCATCCTCATCACGGATCATACCCTCCTGGAGTAATCGCGGTTTATCGCCTGCATGAAGGCATCCACGGTGGTATCGACGATGTCGATACCGACCGCCTTGCCGGCGGAGATCTGTCCGTCACCGGACGAATCCTTCACCAGGACCGTGACCTCGCACAGAGAGTCGCTGCCTCCGGTGATGGATTCCAGTCTCAGTTCCTCGAATGAGATCTTGTAGTCCAATGCTCCGCGTATGGCGTTCACCGCGGCATCCACGGGACCGCTCCCGGTCTGTGCGCATGTGCGCGACACACCGTCCACGGTGACGGTGACGGTGGCCGTGGGGGTGACGTTCTTGCCCGTGATGACGATGAACTCGCTGAGCTTCACGTGCTCCTCGGATTTCCCGCGCCAGAGGAGGTTCTCCGCGATGGCGGCCAACTCTATGTCGCATATCTCCTTGCCGCCGACGGACAGCGATTTGACCTCGGACAGAAGATCGTTGAGCATACCGTACGGGAACGATATGCCGAGTGCGGAGAGCTTGTCCTTGAGGGAGTGGGCACCGGAATGTCTCCCGACCGCGATCTCCCTGCTCCTTCCGATCATCTCGGGAGGATACGGTTCGTAGGTCTCGGTGTTGTTCAGTATCCCGTGCACGTGTATCCCCGTCTCGTGGGAGAACGCGTTCCTTCCCACCAGGGGCTTGTTGTACGCCACCGGGTAACCTGTGTACCTGGAGACCATCTTGGACACCCTGTCCACACCGGACAGGTCAATCGTATCGATGTTGTAGTTCAGCTTGAGGTTGAGCGCGACCTCCTCCGTGGCGGCGTTACCCGCCCTCTCGCCGAGACCGTTGACGCAGGTGTGCACCATGGTGGCGCCCGCCTCCACGGATGCCAGGGAATTGGCAACGGCGAGCCCCAGGTCGTTGTGGCAGTGCACGGCGACGTTGGCGCCGGTGTCCCTGATGAGCATCGAGACGATCTCGTACATGCCCGCAGGCATGCACACGCCGACGGTATCCGGGATGTCGATCACGGATGCCCCCGAATCGATGGCCGCCTTGTACGCGTCCCTCATGAACCCGTACTCGGTACGCGTGGCGTCCTCGCAGGAGAACATCACATCCAATCCCTCGGACACCGCATACGCGACGGAATCCCTGATTATCTCCAGAATCTCCCCGCGCGTCTTGTTGAGCTTATATTTCAAATGGATGTCGGATGTGGCGATGAAGAGGTGTATGTGCTTCAGACCGCAGGCGCGGACGGCGTCTATGTCCCCGCGGCGGCACCTGCTGAGCGAATAGATGTCCGCGGACATACCCTCCTCCACCAATCTGGTGAGCACCTTGCGGTCCGTCTCGCTCGATGCGGCGAAACCTCCCTCGATGCAGTCCACACCGATGGAGTCCAACATACGTGCGATGGTGACCTTGTCATCCACCGTGAGCGCGATACCCGGGGACTGCTCGCCGTCCCTCAGTGTCGTATCGTAGATGGATACCTTCCCCGGCACCTTCCCGGCCGTGACGACGCCCGAACCTCTTCCGTATGACATCGTACCGCAAAACATCGGAAGAGGTTTTATGGTTTACGGGATGGAGGGGAGGTTCACTCCCCTTCATCCGCCCTCTTCTTCTTCGGTCTCCTGTCGTGACTGAAGGAGAACATCATCAGCATGAAAGTGATGATGATAAAGGAGATGTTGTGGATCAGCGTGCTGACCTCTCCGACACCCCTGCTGGCCTTTATCGCGTCGATGAGGGTCTCCACACCGACGAGACCGTCGATGGCCGCCAATATGAACGACAGCAGGAAGGTGAAGAACAGGAGCTTGCGCACGACCCTGCCTCCCCTGAGGTAGTTCATGAGCGCGATGATCATCAGTATCTCACCCAGGGAACAGTAGATGTTCATCGCGTATCCCTTGACCACGGCCCAGGAGAACTCCGACGGGAGGGAGAAATCGAACGGATAGCAGACGAGGAAATACAATACGTTGTGTATCGTGAACAGGAAGGTGAATCCGATCATGGCATAGGCCTTGGGATTGAATCCTGACGTGTTCAGCGACGGTTTGGTGTTGAACATATAGATGAGACCGAACAGCGTGAACATCACGTAGTATGCCATCTCGAACACCGTCAGGGACGATGAGAAGTATACGTCCACCAAGAACTCCAGGAACTCGGTGACCGTCCCCGACGCCACGTAGTACGTATACAGCGATGATACGATACCGGCAATACCGTAAACGACCGCCAGAAGACCCAACAATCTGACGGCACCGAAGCTGTACTTCTTAGCCATGATCCATGTTAGATAATCGGGGGATAAAAATCTAATGAGGTGGTGCATCCTACCATACACACGCCGGGCATGCATCCGTTTTATCATGCACGAATACCATCCCGTCCGCATGAAGAGACTGCTCATCGTGAACGGGAGTCCGAGGAGGGACGGTGCGGACAGCGTGATCTGCGGCGCCGTATCGGAACTCGCGAAGAGGTTCGGCTACGAATCGGAGACCGTGTTCGTGGACGACCTCGGGATAAAGGGATGCCAGGCGTGCATGCGCTGCAAGAAGGACGGCATATGTGCCCAGGACGACGCCATGAACGGTATGATCTCCAGGATCAAGGGATCGGACATGCTGCTCCTCGCGATGCCGGTGTACTTCGGTGCCGAATCCTCCCAGATGAAGACGTTCGTCGACAGGCTGTATCCCCTGTACAAAGGGCCGGAGGCGGCGCCGGACATGGGCGCCCTCAGGAAGGCATGCGTCATCGTCACATGCGGGGCCCCCGACGGGAACATGACCTACGGATGCATCGTCAGCAGGTACATGCACACGATGAAGTCGCTGGGTATCACGGATGTCTCCGGTGCCGTCATCCCCGGTGCGGATCCCGCGAACGTCCTCGAGAAGGAGTTCGTGAAGGACCTTCTGGACAGCATCGAATTCCAACTAGAGATGTGATCCCGTTGATCCCGTGCGTACCCGTGTCGGGAAGGAGGGGCGATCTGCGGTCCGGTAAGGCGGAATGTTCCGGCGGGGGATTCGACATACGCGACACCGTACCGGTCAGGGAGGCGCTCACAACAGCGTATTCCCAAACGGAGAAAGGCGGACCGATAGCCGTCCTGGACACCGATTCGTTCCGCAGGAGGTTCCTCAATCCTGATGTCGTGAAGGAGATCAGGATCAAGGGGAGGGAGCTCTGGCTCATAACATACATAGAGTGTGTGGATGACGTCATCGACTGCATGTGCGGTTCGTACGACATGATATGCATCCCTACGCACACCGCGGACGATAACGCATTCCTGGAATCCACGGAGGTGTCGGACTGCATCATCCCGGTCGTATTCGTCATCAACGATGACATGACAGTCTCCGGCACACCGTTGGATTCCGAGACGGAGCGCATCCGCGGACTCGGTCTCTTCGAATATCTGGTCCTGGACGTCCGCGATATGACGCTGGATCACCGCATGACGGACGACAGCAGCCGATCGGCCATCTCCGCGGCACCCGAACGTATGTCAGCTTCGCCGGAATCCGTACACTTCACCAAAGAATGACCTATCCATACGCCGCCGAACGACATGCAGAACGATCTGAACACCGTCAGGTTCGGACGTATGTCGGGATTGGACGAACCGCAGGTCATCATCAGACCCATGAGACGGGGTCTGGCCTCCACCCTGTCCGGATTGTTCCACAGTTCCTGGAACCTGTCCATCAGGGTCTTGATCTGGGAGGACGGACCGTTGAACCTCACCGGCGTGGAGAATATCACCGCATCGGCCTTCCCGAACTCGCGGAAGACGACATCCATATCGTCGTCGAACACGCACGCTCCGCCGGAACATGCCTGGCACCCGGTGCATTGGGATATATCCAGGTCGCACGGCAGACGTGTCACGTCATGCTCCCCGGACAGCATGGAACAGAGATCCCCGCACATACGATCGGTATATCCTCCGGACATTCCGCCGGATATTATGAGGACCTTCATACGCCTGCATAATACCCAGCAATTTATAAGAAGTACGCATTATAGGATTGATTGTATGAACGGTATCTTCGAGAAGGCCAGAGGGATGCAGTTCCCAAGGAACGTTCTGATCGGGCACGGGATCCTGAAGGAGATCGTCCCGTTATGCGACGAACTCAACTTCCTCAGCAACGGAATGATCATCTCGGGAAAGAACACGTACGCATCCGCGGGTAAGGAGGTGGACGACTGTCTGTCCGATTCCGGATACAACATATTCACACACCTTACGGGCACCGCTACGGTGGCCAACGTGGACAAGGCCATAGAGGTGGCCAAGGAGACGCACTCGAAGTTCATACTGGCGATCGGTGGCGGAAGCAAGATCGACATCGGTAAGCTCGTGGCCGCGGACCTCCACATACCTTTCATAAGCATACCCACATCCGCGGCGCACGACGGTATCGCATCCAACAGGGCCTCCCTCAAAGCGGACATGGGGCCGAAATCCATCAACGCGGTGACCCCGATGGCCGTACTGGCGGACACCGAGGTCATATCCCGCGCACCGTTCAGGTATCTGGCATCCGGATGCGCCGATGTGATATCCAACCTCACCGCCCTCAAGGACTGGGACTATGCGCACAAGCTCAGGAACGAACCGTACTCCTCGTCCGCATACTCGCTGTCTCTCCATTCCGCCAACACCATCATGGAGAACGCGTCCATGATTAAGCCGGACCTCGAGGAGAGCAGCTGGATCGCCATGAGACCCATCATCATATCCGGGATAGCCATGGCGGTCGCAGGCAGTTCCAGACCCACCAGCGGATCGGAGCACATGTTCTCGCATGCGCTGGACGTCATGGGCGTCAGCAAGGCCATGCACGGCGAACAGTGCGGTGTCGGTACCATAATCATGATGTACCTCCACGGCGGGGACTGGCAGTCCATCAGGAACGCGCTCGGCATGATCGGCGCACCGGTGGATGCGAAGGGTCTGGGAATAAGCGACGATGATGTTATCGAGGCATTGGTGACCGCACATAAAATAAGGAAGGACAGATTCACCATATTGGGTGACAACGGTTTGACGAGAGAGTCGGCCCGCAGAGCAGCGACGATAACCGGCGTCATCGGCAAGGAGTGAGACACATGGGACTCGTAACGATTGTTGGTGAGACACAGGCACGTGTCGGGAACAGATTCTATTTCATCGGACCCATCCCGGAGTGCAAGGAGTGCAAACTCAGGAATGTGTGTTTCAACATGGAGATCGGAGGACTCTACGAGATCGTCGGTCTCAGGGACACCATGCACGACTGTGCACTCCGCGAATCCAAGGTCAGGGTGGTCGAGGTGGAGAAGAAACCCTTCAGGGCCGCGATACCCAAGAAACAGGCGATGGGCAGTTCCGTGATCTTCGAATCCAGGAAATGCGACAACATCGGGTGCGAGAACTGGCAGTTCTGCTGTCCCTCCAACGCGAGGAACGGCGACAGATTCTCCATCGCAGACGACCTTTCCGACATAAAGTGCCCCAACGGCGAACAGCTCCGTCTCGTGAAGCTGGGATGACCGTTCCGTGCGGCGATCCCGTCCGGGGACGCACAGGGTCATGACGGTACCGTATGGACGGATGACGTCGGATCACAGGACTATACGCACCGCACAGCGTATGCTCCATACAATCATCATGGAATAGAAAAGAGATGAAAGGGGGACGCTCAGCGGCGTCCCTTGAGGAGGATCTCCTTGTAACCGATGGGCATGACCTTCAGGAACCTGCCGATGCTGTTCTTCCAGTCATCCAATAGTTCCTTCGCCTTCGCGCTACCGGTATACTTCAGGTGATTCTCCAATATCCCCTTCAGCTCCGCGATGTCCTCATCCGATTCCACCAGCGACAGTTCGACCATGTCCATGTTGCAGTGACGGTCGAAATCGCCGGTATCGTTGAGCACGTACGCCACACCGGCGGACATACCCGCGGCGAAGTTCCTTCCGACCTCACCGAGGATCACGGCACGACCTCCGGTCATGTACTCGCAGCAGTGATCTCCGGCACCCTCGGCGACGGCTATGGCACCGCTGTTGCGCACGCAGAACCTCTCACCGACGGAACCGGCTATGTACGCCTCTCCCGACGTTGCACCGTAGAGTATGGTGTTACCGGCGATCACGTTGGACTCAGGCACATGCGAACGGTGGCATACGGAGATCCTTCCTCCGGACAACCCCTTGCCGACGAAGTCGTTGGCCTGTCCGACCAGATTGAAGCACACGCCCTTGCAGAGGAACGCGCCGAAGCTCTGACCCGCGGTACCCGTGAAGTCCACGTTCACCGCACCGTCGTCCAGGTCAAGTCCCTTCCTCACGATCTCTCCCGACAGCATGGTACCGACCGAACGGTCCACGTTGATTATGCTGTAATTGAGGGAAACCTTCCTTCCGGACTCGACGGAATGCATCGCGTCGGCGATTATCCTCCTGTCAAGGACATCCTTGACTATGTCATCCTGACCCGAATCGTACGAACGGGTGCCCGGGACCATCGTGAGCAGACCGGATATGTCTATCCTGTCCGACCTGCGGCCCTCGGCAGGCCTGCGTACGATCAGATCCGCACGTCCGACCGCTTCCGATATGGACCTCAGTCCCAGTGCGGCCAGGTGTCTGCGGACGTCCTCGGCCACCATCCTGAGGTAGTTGCGTATGTCGTCCGGTGTACCGCTGAACTTGGCGCGCCTCTCCGGGTCCTGCGTGGCGATACCTGCGGGACATGTGTTGGTCTGGCACTTGCGGCACATGATGCATCCGGTGGCTACCATCAGCGTGGTGGCGAAACCGAACTCCTCCGCACCCAGCAGGGCGGACATGACCACGTCCCTTCCGGTCTTGATCTGTCCGTCCACCTGGAGCCTCACCTTTCCTCTGAGCCCGTTCAGCATGAGGGTCTGCTGGGTCTCGGCCAATCCGAGCTCCCACGGCATACCCGCGTACCTTATGGACGACAGCGGGCTAGCACCGGTACCTCCGTCCGCGCCGGAGATGAGGATCACGTCCGCACCCGCCTTGGCGACACCGGCCGCGACGGTACCCACCCCTGCCTCGGACACCAGTTTGACACTGACCCTGGCCTTGGGGTTTATGCATTTGAGGTCGAAGATCAGCTGTTTGAGATCCTCGATGGAATAGATGTCGTGATGGGGCGGCGGCGAGATCAGAGTGATGCCGGGGATGCACCTCCTTGTGGCCGCGATGACCGCATCGACCTTATGTGCCAGCAGCTGACCGCCCTCTCCGGGCTTGGCCCCCTGTGCCACCTTGATCTGGATCTCCTCCGCGTTCACCAGGTATTCCGCGGTCACGCCGAACCTTCCGGATGCGATCTGTTTGACCTTGGAGCAGATGTCGCGGTTTCCGGTCCTCACGAACCTCTTGGGGTCCTCCCCTCCCTCTCCGGTGTTGCTCTGCGCACCGATCGAGTTCATGGCCTCCGCGATGGTCTCGTGGGCCTCCTTGCTGATCGCACCGAACGAGATACCCTCGGCGACGAAACGCCTCATGATGCTCTCTGCGGACTCCACCTCCCTGAGGGGTACCGGACGTACGTCCGCGAAGTCCATGACGTTGCGGATGAACAGGTGTTCCGAATCGATGGAATCCGCGAATCTGGCATATGCTCCGGAGTCGTTGTTGGAGGCCGCCTCCTTGAGTGCCCTGACGGTGGCGGGCGTCCAGGAGTGCTCCTCCCCGCCCTTCCTGTAGCCGTAGAATCCCCTGTCCTTATGCATCCCGGAGGATTCCAGAGCGGCATCATGCACGGACACCGCCTCGGCCCTGATGTCGTCCAGCGTGATACCGTCCACGTTGGACACGGTGTGCGCAAGATATTTGTCGCACACCTCCCTGGATATACCCAGTGCCTCGAAGAGCACGCAGCCGCGGTACGACCTTATCGTCGCGATGCCCATCTTGGACATTATCTTCAGTATCCCCTTCTCGGCCGCGGAGATGTAGTTGTGCTCCGCGGTGTCC
>JBJEZZ010000083.1:0-28676 GCA_051887655.1 Candidatus Methanomethylophilaceae archaeon
GGGCAAGTCCGACAACGAGATCATGCGCTTCTGCCAGTCCTTCATGACCGAGCTCGAGAAGCACATCGGCCCCGACACCGACGTCCCCGCAGGAGACATCGGAGTCGGAGGAAGAGAGATCGGTTACATGTACGGTCAGTACAAGAGGCTGAGGAACGAGTTCACCGGAGTCCTCACCGGTAAGGCAATCGGATCCGGCGGATCCCTCGCAAGGACCGAGGCGACCGGATACGGTCTCTGCTACTTCACCGAGGAGATGCTCAACCACAACGGTCTCAGCTTCAAGGGCAAGAAGGTCGTCGTCTCCGGATCCGGAAACGTCGCCATCTACGCTACCCAGAAGGCCACCCAGCTCGGTGCTAAGGTCATCGCCGTCTCCGATTCCAACGGATACGTCGTGGACGAGAACGGTATCGACTACAAGACCCTCCAGGTCATCAAGGAGCAGAAGAGGGACAGGATCAGCACCTACGTCAACTACGTGAAGGACGCCAAGTACTTCGAGGACAAGGACGGCAGCAAGGGAATCTGGACCGTCCCCTGTGACATCGCACTCCCCTGCGCGACCCAGAACGAGATCAGCGAGGAGTCCGCGAAGATCCTCATCAAGAACGGTGTCATCGCAGTGGCGGAGGGAGCCAACATGCCTTCTACCCCCGGAG
Organism: Candidatus Methanomethylophilaceae archaeon; assembly: GCA_051887655.1. GTDB lineage: Archaea > Thermoplasmatota > Thermoplasmata > Methanomassiliicoccales > Methanomethylophilaceae > SIG5. The sequence continues at coordinate 663 of JBJEZZ010000083.1, forward strand.
CGATCGCCGCGTTCCAGAACGCCGGAGTCCTCTTCGGTCCCGCCAAGGCGGCCAACGCCGGCGGTGTCGCCACCTCCGCACTGGAGATGTGCCAGAACAGCGCAAGGCTCTCCTGGACCTTCGAGGAGGTCGACGCCAAGCTCAAGGACATCATGGTCAACATCTACAAGCAGGCATCCGATGCCGCAGAGAAGTACGACATGAAGGTCGCCGGAAAGCTCAACCTGGTCGCAGGTGCCAACATCGCAGGATTCGAGAAGGTCGCCAACGCCATGCTGTGGCAGGGAGTGTCCTACTGATCCTCTGAAACGGGGTGCGCATGCACCCCTTTCCCAAACATCTTGCTTCCTCTGATAAATACGATGATCCCGTTATCCCGCACATGGACGCGACAGTTAGGGACGCCATCGTGCGCGGTGTGAGGGACAGGTTCTCCGACGATTCCGGGGGACATGATGCGGAGCACACGTTCAGGGTGGTCCGCAACGCCCTGCGCATATCCGCCGCCGAGGGAGGGGACGCCGACGTGATCGAACTTGCGGCCCTCCTGCATGACGTGGACGACAGGAAGCTGTTCGGCGATACGCACGGTACGTGTCCCTTCGCCAGAGGCCTCATGGAGGGGAGGTTCCCGGAGGACACCGTGGAGCATGTGGTGTCCATCATAAACGCCGTGTCGTTCAAGGGAAGGGACACCGTGGCCCCAGAGACCCTGGAGGGCAGGATAGTCCAGGACGCGGACAGATTGGACGCCATCGGCGCCGTAGGCATCGCCAGGGCCTTCGCGTACGGCGGGAGCAGGGGGAGGTCCATGTACGACCCGTCCGACCGTCCCAAGGAGGATATGGACGCCGAGACGTACTTCTCCAACACCGGCACCACGATCAACCACTTCTACGAGAAACTGCTCCTCCTGAAGGACATGATGAACACCGACACCGGACGTTCCATGGCCGAGGGGAGACATGCGTTCATGGTGTCCTTCCTCGACGAATTCTATGAGGAATGGGGAGAATAGTACCCAAGAGACGGTCGGGTGTCCTTTCGGACGTGCAAGGGAAGTGACCATCTCTTGTGTTGATGGATAATGGGGATTGATGTTATTTAACCTATTTGCACCACCCAGACAATTCTGGATGTATTAAAATGTACATTTTGATACTTCGTTCCGTTATCATATCGTTCGGTTGGATGTTGTTACATAAAAAATCCGTAAATGGAGGTATTTCGCAATCATTTCGTTACAATGATATGAAAATCCGACCGTTCCGGACGGTCCGGAACGGGCGGGGAAAAAGGCGGATCCGGAGGGCCGCGGGACCCTCCGGACATACGGTGTCAGAGCGACACCATGTTCCTGAGGACGGTCTGCAGGATGCCTCCGTTCTCGATGTAATCCACCTCCGCGGGTACGTCGACCCTGCAGACGGTGCCGAACTCCAGCTTCTTGCCGTTCTTGTACGCGGTGACCTTCACGATGCACTTGGGCTCCATGCCCTCGAGCTCGATGTCGTACACCTCGGACCCGTCCAGTCCCAGGGATTCGGCGTTCTGTCCCTCGAGGAACTGCAGAGGGACGATGCCCATGCCGACCAGGTTGGACCTGTGGATCCTCTCGAAGGATTCGGCGATGACCGCTTTGACGCCCAGCAGGTACGGTCCCTTGGCGGCCCAGTCCCTGGAGCTTCCGGTACCGTACTCCTTCCCTGCGAGGACGATCAGCGGGGACCTGTTCTCGATGTATCTCCTGGACGTCTCGAAGATGGTGTCCCTGATCATCTCCGGCCTGTAGAGGGAGCTGCTGCCCTCCACGTCGGGGGTGAGCTTGTTCCTCAGCCTGATGTTGGCAAATGTACCTCTTACCATGACCTCATGGTTGGCCCTCCTGGATCCGTAGGAGTTGAAGTCCTTGGGTTCCACGCCGAGGGACATGAGGTACCTTCCCGCATCGGATTCCTTGGTGAAGGATCCCGCGGGGGAGATGTGGTCGGTGGTGATGGAATCGCCGAGGTTCGCCAATACGAACGCCCTGTCGATGTTCCTGATGGCGGGCTCGTCGTAGATCTCGTCGAAGAACGGCGGGTTCCTGATGTACGTGCTTCCGTCGTCCCAGCGGAACAGGTCGCCCTCGGGGGCGTCGATGGCCTTCCACCTGTCGGAACCCTCGAAGATGTTGCTGTACTGTGCGATGAAGGTCTCGGAGGTCACGTGCTCCTTCATGATGGCCTCGATCTCGCCGTCGGTGGGCCAGACGTCCCTGAGGAATACGTCCCTGCCGTCCACGGTCCCGAGGGGCTCGTTCTCCATGTCGATGTCGATCCTTCCCGCGATGGACAGCGCCACCACGAGAGGCGGGGACGCGAGGTAGTTGGCCTTGACGTTGGCGTGGATCCTTCCCTCGAAGTTCCTGTTGCTCGATGCGACCGCAGCGGCCACGAGGTCGTTGTCGTTGATCTTCCTGACGATCTCGGGATCGAGGGGGCCGCTGTTACCGATGCAGGTCATGCATCCGTATCCGGTCACGTGGAATCCCAGCATCTCCAGGTATTTCAGGAGGCCGGACGTCCTCAGGTATTCGGTGACGACCCTGGAGCCGGGGGACAGGGAGGTCTTGACATAGTCCTTCTTGACGAGTCCGAGCTCCGCGGCCTTCTTCGCAACGAGTCCCGCCGCGATCATGACGGAGGGGTTGGCGGTGTTGGTGCACGACGTTATCGCGGCGATGGCGAGGAAACCGTCGGCGAGGCCTTCGGCCTCCTTCCTCTTCTCGACGCCGAGCGCCTTGAGGGTGTCCCCGAAGCTGTCCTTCAGCTTCGATAGGGGGATCCTGTCCTGGGGCCTCTTGTGCCCTGCCAGGGACGGCTCCACATCCGCCAGGTCGAGCTCCAGCATGTCGGTGTACTCCGCCTCGCCGTCGTACCAGAGTCCCTGCTCTTTGGTGTACTTCTCGATGAGGTCGATGTGCTCCTCCTTCCTTCCGGAGAGCCTGAGGTAGTCGATGGTCCTGCCGTCTACGGGGAAGAATCCCATGGTGGCACCGTATTCGGGTCCCATGTTGGCGATGGTGGCCCTGTCCGCGAGCTCCAGGTTCTCGTATCCGGGTCCGCAGAACTCCACGAACTTGCCGACGACACCCTTCTTCCTGAGCATCTCGACGACGGTGAGCACGAGGTCGGTGGCGGTCACACCGGGTCTGAGGCTTCCCTTGAGCCTGAATCCGATGACGTCCGGGAGCTTCATGTAGCAGGGCTGTCCGAGCATGACGGCCTCCGCCTCGATACCTCCGACACCCCATCCGACGACACCGAGTCCGTCGATCTGCGTGGTGTGGGAATCCGTACCGAAACAGGAGTCGGGGTATGCGACCTTACCGTCCTTACCGTCCACGCAGTGCACGAGCGGGGACAGGAACTCGAGGTTGACCTGGTGGCAGATACCCTTCCCGGGCGGGACCACGCGGAAGTTCCTGAAGGAGTTCTGGGCCCATTTGAAGAGGGCGTACCTCTCCTTGTTCCTCTCGAACTCGATCTCCTCGTTCCTCTCCTGTGCATCCGGGCATCCGGCCACGTCCACGTGGATGGAGTGGTCGATGACCAGATCCACAGGTACAAGGGGGTTGATCATCGACGGATCCTTCCCCATGTCCGCGACCGCGGCCCTCATGGATGCGAGGTCCACGACGGCCGCCCCTCCGGTGAGGTCCTGGAGGAGCACGCGTGCCGGGATGAAGGGTATGTCCGAATCGCCGTTGTCCTTGGCGTTCCAGGACGCGATCCTCATCACGTCCTCGTCGGTGATGAGTCTTCCGTCCTTCTGTCTGAGAAGGGATTCTATGAGAACACGGATGGAGTAGGGCATCTTGGAAAGGTCCTTCACGACACCCTGCTTCTCCAGCTCCCTGAGGCTGTAGATGGTGACATCCCCCTCCGCGGTGGAGAGCGTCTTCCTGCAATCGGCGATTTCCGTCATTGGATTCCCTTTATCGATATTCTATATAAATACGCGCGTGTGCGCATGATGCCGGGCGATACGGCCAAATAACCGCGCATGCATCATACGTACGATGAATCCAAGGAACATCCCGCTGCTGTGCGACTACTACGAATACACCATGTGCAACGGATACATCGACAACGGAATGGCCGACCGCGTGGTCTACTTCGACATATTCTTCAGACGCACCCCGGACAAGGGAGGCTTCGCCATATTCGCCGGATTGGAACAGTTCATCGAATACATCCGCGACCTGAGGTTCTCCGATTCCGATATAGAGTTCCTGCGTTCCAAGGGCATATTCCGCGAGGAGTTCCTGGGATTCCTGAAGGACTTCCGTTTCACGGGCGACATATGGGCGATACCCGAGGGTACCCCGGTGTTCCCCGGGGAGCCGCTGGTCACCGTCAGGGCCAGGGCCGCGGAGGCACAGATACTGGAGACGTTCTCCCTGCTTACGCTGAACCACCAATCCCTGATAGCCACCAAGGCCAGCAGGATAGTCCGTGCCGCGGAGGGACGTACCGTGATGGAGTTCGGGTCCCGCAGGGCACAGGGCACGGATGCGGCCGTGTACGGGGCCAGGGCCGCATACATAGCCGGATGCGGAGGCACAGCATGCACGGTCACCGACAAATGGTACGGGGTGCCCGCCAGCGGTACGATGGCCCATTCCTGGGTCCAGATGTTCGACAGCGAATACGACGCGTTCATGGCGTTCTGCAGGACGTATCCCAAGAGACCGATCGTGCTCGTGGACACGTACGACGCCCTCGGGAGCGGCGTGCCCAATGCGATAAGGGTGTTCAGGGAGTTGGGCATAACCGAGGGCGGCATACGTCTCGACTCCGGGGACCTCGCTTTCCTCACCAAGAAGGCCAGGAGGATGCTGGACGACGCCGGTCTGAAGGGGATCAGAATCACCGTGTCCAACTCGTTGGACGAATGGATCATAAGGGACCTGATAGAACAGGGCGCCTGCATAGACGCCTTCGGAGTGGGGGACAATCTGATCACGTCCCACAGCGACCCCGTGTTCAACGGGGTGTACAAGCTCGCGGCCGTGGAGGACGACGAAGGGAACATAATCCCCAAGATCAAGATATCCGAGTCCGTGGAGAAGATCACCACGCCCCATTTCAAGAAGGTGTACCGTCTCTTCGACGGCGACGGGAAGGCGTTCGCCGACCTGATCTGTCTGCACGACGAGATCGTGGACGATTCCGAACCGCTGACGATCTTCGACCCGTCGGCGACCTGGAAGAAGAAGACCCTCACCGATTTCAAGGCGAAGGAGCTGATGGTGCCGATCTTCAGGAACGGGGAGCTGGTCTACGACATGCCGTCCCTGCAGGAGATCAGGGAGTACAGCCTGTCGCAGGTGGACCTCCTGTGGGACGAGGTGAAGCGTTTCTCCAACCCCCACGCGTACTATGTGGATCTGTCCCAGAAGCTGTGGGATGTGAAACAGGACATGATCCGCAGGTCGAGAGGCCTGTGATCAGACGAACATCATGTTGTACCTGTCGTCCCTGTTGACGGGCATCAGCTGTTTCAGCGCGCCGTCGTGCTGGTCCACGGTATCGACGGCCATCTTCAGCAGGGACAGGATGATGTCCGCGTTGGGCTTCACGTCGATGTAGATGTAGCTGTAACGGTACATGACCCATCCGTTCTCGGGATCGATCACGAACGCGCCCATGGCGGTCTCGTTGTTCAGCCTGTTGATCTCGTTCAGGATGATCTGGAAGTTGTCCTCGGTGGCATCGAAGGCCAGTTTGCATCTGAACTCCACGGTGCCCTCGGATACGGTGATGAACACGGTGATCGGCAGATCGTCCCCCATCTGCGGCGTGACGATGATGAAGTTGGCGTCGTCGGCCTTGTATTCGATGCCGTTGACGTCAAAGATTTTGCGGATCTTCTTGTACAGGGATTCCTTCGTATCCCCTTTTCTGCCGAACATGTCACACCAAACGACTAGGAGGGATAATAAGCTTACTAGGGTCCGATATTAATCCGTCATTTGACGAACATCAACTTCGACATGGTTATATATGCATATAATATTGGTCGGAACATGACGGAGGAGCTCAAGGAGAAGATAGCGGGAGAGATCACGCTCTCCAACGAACCCGGCATGACGATCCGTAAATGGCGCGAGGAATTCGGTCTGTCGCAGCACCAGCTCGCCGAGGCCATGGGCGTCTCGCATTCCGTCATCAGCGATTACGAATCCGGGAGACGCAAGTCCCCGGGCACCGGCGTCATCAGGAAACTGGTGGATGCGTTGATATTCCTGGACATAGAGTCGGGTTCGCCCACAATATCCAAGTACCTGCCGGAGAAGTCGCTGGAATGCGTCATAGCCATGGGGGAGTTCAGGAGCGGGATACCCATGGACGTGTTCATATCGGAGATCTGCGGGCAGAACGTCAACCCGGACAGGCTGCCGTCCCGCATGGTGTACGGATACACCGTCGTGGACTCCCTGAAGACCATCCTGCAGCTGAGCTCCAACGACTATATGAAGATCTACGGATGGAGCACCGAGAGGGCTCTCATCTTCACAGACGTCCATTACGGACGTTCGCCCATGATCGCCATAAGGGCGCATCCGCTTACACCGGCATTGGTGGTATACCAGAGGCCGGACGCGGTGGACCCGTTGGCGGTGAAGCTCGCCAGACTGGAGGGCATACCCCTCGTCACCACCGGATTGGAGGTGGAGAGGATCATCGAGAAGCTAGAGAAATACAAGGAAGGGATATGATGGATGTAGGAATCGTGAGTTACGGAGCGTACATCCCCAGATACAGGATCACCCCCGCCGAGATCGGCAGGGTCTGGGGAGTGGACGGAAAGGCCATGGGAAAGGGACTTCTGATACACCAGAAGTCGGTGCCCTCGCCCGACGAGGATGTCGTCACCATCGCCACCGAGGCGGCGAGGGGGATGATGGCACGCGTGCCCGAGGTCGATCCGAAGGATATCGGTGCGGTGTACGTGGGATCCGAATCCCACCCCTATGCGGTCAAACCCACCGCCACCATCGTCGCGGAGGCCATCAGGGCGACCCCGTCGATGACCGCGGCCGACATGGAGTTCGCATGCAAGGCGGGTACCGCAGGCATACAGGCATGCATGGGTCTCGTCGGATCCGGCATGATCAAGTACGGAGTGGCCATCGGTGCCGACACCTCTCAGGGTGCGCCCGGGGACGCGCTCGAGTATTCCGCATCCGCCGGAGGCGCGGCGTACCTCATCGGAAGCGAGAACATCATCGCGAAGATCAACAGGACCCTCAGTTTCACCACCGACACCCCCGACTTCTGGAGGAGGGAGGGACAGCCCTACCCCAGCCACGGAGGCAGGTTCACCGGCGAGCCCGCATACTTCAGGCATATCACGTCCGCTGCGAAGATGATGATGGACGCCATGGGCACGACCCCCGAGGACTACAGGTTCGCGGTGTTCCACCAGCCCAACGGTAAGTTCCCCACCAGGGTGGCCGCACAGCTCGGATTCACCCCCGAACAGATCGAGAAGGGTCTCCTCACCCCCCACATAGGGAACACCTACAGCGGTGCGGTCCCCCTCGGACTCGCATCCGTCCTCGACGTGGCGGATCCCGGGGACAGGATCTTCGTGACCTCGTACGGTTCCGGTGCGGGAAGCGATGCGTTCGACATCACCGTCACCGATGCGATAAGGGAGTACAAGAGGAGCGCGGCCAAGACCGTGGCCGAGAGGATGGCCAACACCGTCGAGCTCGATTATGCGAGATATGCGATGTTCAAAGGAAAGATCGTGATGCCGGAGTGATAGGATGAGAGACGTAGCAGTTATCGGAGTGGGAGTCACCAAGTTCGGTGAACTTTGGAACAAGTCCTTCAGGGAGATAGGTATCGAGGCCGGCATCAAGGCGATCGCGGATGCCAACCTCACCGGCGCGGAGGTGGACGGCGTGTTCGTGGGCAACATGTCCGCCGGACGCTTCGTCAACCAGCAGCACATCGATGCGCTCATCGCGGACTATTCCGGACTGAGTACCAACAACGTCCCCGCGGTACGCGTGGAGGCCGGAGGAGCATCGGGAGGAGTGGCGTTCAGGCAGGCGGTCATGGCCGTCGCGTCCGGGATGCACGACGTGGTCCTCGCGGCCGGTGCGGAGAAGATGACCGATCTGGACGACGTGAGCGGGAACGCCATCCTCGATTCCACCGCGGATGCGGAGTGGGAGGCGTCCATGGGAGTGACCTTCCCTTCCCTCCACGCCATGATCGCCAACAGGATGATCCACGACGGCATCGCCACCAGGGAGGAGATCGCGTCCTTCGCGGTCAACAGCCACGCGCACGGTGCGCTGAACCCCAACGCACAGTTCCGCAAGGCGGTGCCCATCGAGACCGTCCTCAGGTCCGGTCCCGTCGCATCCCCGCTCGGTGTATTCGACTGCGCACCCATATCCGACGGTGCGGCAGCGGTGGTCATCTGTCCCCTCGAGAAGGCGAAGGAGTATACGGACTCGTATGTGAAGGTGTCCGCGGTCTGTCAGGCCAGTGACACCCTCGCCCTCTTCCAGAGGGAGGACATCACCACATACGGCGCCACGGTGGCGGCGTCCAGGAGGGCTTACGAGATCGCGGGCATCTCCCCGTCCGACATATCCGTCGCGGAGGTCCACGACAACTACACCGTATCCGGTATCATGGCCCTCCAGGACCTCGGGTTCTTCGAGAAGGGCAAGGCCGGTAAGGCGGTCCTCGAAGGGCAGGTCGCATTGGGTAACAAGCTCGCCGTCAACACGTCCGGAGGACTCAAGGCACGCGGACACCCCATCGGAGCCACCGGAGTGGCCCAGATCGTGGAGATCGCGGAGCAGCTCAGGGGATCCGCGGACAAGAGGCAGGTGGAGAACGCCAGGTACGGACTCGCACAGTCCGTCGGAGGTATGGGTTCCGCCGTCACCGTCAGCATACTGGAGGCGATCTGATGGCATCTGTAGCAAAGGAATGGAGGGAGATCCCCGGAAGGTACAACCTCGAGGGATCCAAATGCCCCTGCTGCGGGAAGGTGTACTTCCCCAAGCGCAACATGTGTCCCACATGCCGCAGGGAGAGCATCGGCAAGATGGAGAACCACGACCTCTCCCGCAAGGGAACGGTGTACTCGTACTCCGTGGTGTACGACGCCCCGGACTTCGCGGACAAGCTCAAACCGTACGCCGTGGCGATGGTCGAGACCGACGACGGCGTGAGGATCTCCTCGCAGCTGGTCGACGTCGACATCAACGAGGTCAGGATCGGCATGAGGGTCACCGCCGTGCTGAGGAAGATCAGTTCCGACGGTCCCGGCGGCATCATCCGCTACGGGTTCAAGTTCGTACCCGATGAGTGATACCGTATCATCACGGGCGCATCCCCGTCCGCGGGATGCGTCCGTTCAAATCCTTTTAGTAAGAACCCTCCCCCCGGGGGAGACTGACAACCCGTTTATCAGCCGTCGGTCATGTGGTCGTCATGAGGTACAGGATCGGAGAGTTCTCCAAACTGGGAAAGGTGTCGGTGAAGACGCTGCGCCATTACGACGGGATAGGGCTCCTGAAGCCGGGGTTCGTGGACGTCTTCAACCGTTACAGGTACTATCTGCCGGAGCAGCTCGCGGATCTTTGTGTGATACGCAGGTACCGCCGTGCCGGTCTGTCCGTGGACGAGATATCGCGCATCCTGTCCGGAGAGGATGCGGGTCCCATCCTGGCGGAGCGCAGGCGCATCACCGAGGCCGAGGCCGAATCGGTGTCGGAGAGACTCAGGCTCCTGGACCTCCTCGAAGAGGACGGTATGGACATGACATATGACATAGAGGTCAGGGAGATACCCGGTTTCACCGCGGCATACAGGAGAGGAAGGGTGGACACATACGCGGACCTCACGGGTTTCGTGATGGGATTCGCGAGGATGTGCGAGGAGACCAACCCCGGATTGGAATGTACGGATGATGACTACTGTTTCGTCACGTATGACGATCTGGAGTACAGGGAGAGGGACATAGGGTTGGCATATTACCAATCCGTGAAAACGGCGGGTGTTCCCGCCGGCGAGATCGGATTCAGGGAGTTCGACGGTGTCCTGGCCGCATGCGTGAAGCATAAAGGTGCATATGACAGACTGGGCGAGGCCTATTCCGCCATCATGCAGTGGATGTCGGAGAACGGTATGGAACTGGCGGACAGCCCTAGGGAGTGCTACGTGCACGGTTGTTGGGACTGCGGATCAGAGGATGATTATCTGACGGAGATACAGTTCCCCATAAGGAAGGTAGAGTGAATCACACCTTCTCTATATCCAGCATGGCGACGGTCTCCAGCGCGAGGTCGCGGAGGTCGATGTCCATGCCGGATGCGTCGAGGCCCATGGCCTCGGCCTTCTCCGGGGTGCCTTCCAGCAATGATGGGCACTCCGTGAGACCCAACGCCTCCAGGTCGGGATCGTCTATATCGAACAATGAAAGGACGAATCCGTCCGAACCCTCGGGGGGACGCATCTTCTCCAATGCCTTGGACACCTGTCTCTCGCCGGAGACGTACATCATCGTCTCGGTGAGGAAGGTCCTCGACCTGTTGCGGCCCTCTCTGAACGCCCTCTCTGCATGTTCGGCGGCGGAGATGACCTGTTCCGGACAGTAGACGTACAGGGGATCCATGACTATGACGTCCCCGCCCTTGGATGTGAAATGCTCCACTATCCTGTCCAATCCGCATGTACCTTTAGCACCGATGACGGTGACCTTCCTGTCCATGTACGGTCTATCCGTGGATGGATATTAAGCGATTTTCATCGGGTTGCCGCTGTCCGTTAAGCATCCATTAAGCACCCATTAAGCAAAAATATTTTCATTTTTTCGGATTTTTCAAGATTTTTATGATTCAGTATATAAAAGATTCTGTTAAAAAAAGGGTGTCGGACCATCGATTCGGGTGCTTCATTAAGCACCCATTAAGCACTCGTCATCCGGCGGTACGGATCATTGTGTTTTTTAATTCATTCAGGGTTTTCATGACCTGTTTTATGAAATATCCTCATCGAAAAAGCGGATCCGTACCGTTGATCGGACCCTTCGATTAAGCACCCATTAAGCAAAAATCTTTTCATTTTTTCGGATTTTTCAAGATTTTTATGATTCAGTATATAAAAGATTCTGTTAAAAAAGGGGTGTAGGACCATCGATTCAGACGGTCCATTAAGCACCCATTAAGCACCCATTAAGCACCCATTAAGCACTCGGATCAAACCCGTGCGGGACACATCTGAACATGTGTCAACATTCTCTGTGAACGCTCCCCGTATCCATATCCGCGTGAGCGGTCGGGACCGGGATACGGAGGGTAACGGTTAATACGGAAGTGCCAATCCCGTCGTCATGGACCGCGATAACCTGGCAGCTTCGAGATTCAACTGCACCGTGAGGGAGAGGTGCATCTTCGAGACCGGCATCAAACTCGCCACCGTGTATCATCAGTACGTGGGTACGCCGTTCGATACCTCCAGCATAGGGTCGTTGGAGACCGCCATCGCCGAGAGCATAATAGCGCAGCCGTACGTCACCGATGTGTCGATATCCATCGACAGGTCCGTCCTTCCGGATCCGAAGGACAACTACAGCTACGTATCGCTCAGGGGCGAGATGATCGATGCCAAGGTCACGGTGACCATAGACAATGTGTCCGTGACGTCCGAGATGAGGTACGACGCGGAACTGGGATATCCCCTGATGTACGTGTCCGACATCACAGAGTCGTGAACTTCTGTCGGAAAAATACGATTTTCAAAGGGATTGGCAGGTATATTGTGATGTTTTTCTTGGAAACCGATTGATAAACTTTTTATTGGGGCAGATACTCTTCACGGGGCCTACCTTATTTAGGGTAGATTTTTTAAGTCAGTAACACCTTATGGGTTTATCGACGTGATGCTTGATGATCGCTAACATAAAGATTGGAATCACCGGTCTTCCGGGTGCCGGAAAGACACAGGCCCTCCTCCGCGTAATCGAGATGCTCAGGGAGGAGGATGCGGTAATTGGTGGTATGATTGACGAGCCGGTCATCAATGGAAAGCATCGCGTGGGTTTCACCGTCAGGGACCTCCTCACCGGAGAGACGGAGATGTTCGCGGACACGGAGACCGTGAGCAAGATCATGGTCGGAAGGATCGGTGTGGACCTCTCCAAGTTCGAGCCCGTGGCGGTGACCGCCATCAAGAACGCATGCGAGAGCGCGGACATCATCGTCATCGACGAGATCGGGAAGATCGAGGTGGAGAGCGAGGCGTTCGTCAACGCCGTGCGCGAGGCGCTCGAGATGGACAAGCCCATGATCATCACACTCCACAAGAAATCCCGCAACCCTCTCCTCCAGGACATCAGGAGGAGGGACGACGTCAGGATCCTCGAGGTCACGCAGACCAACCGCAACCTCCTTCCGTATAAGGTCAAGAGCCTCATGAACGGTGAGAAGATCTGATGGTCGACGGTGTCAGGATCAGGGAGGGCGGGACGGAACTCGTCGTTCCCGCACAGCATTCTTCCGGCGGTCCGGGGAAGATCTATGATACGGTGTTCTTCAACGAGCAGATGGCGTTCAACAGGGACGTCAGCGTCATGCTCCTGCGTGCGATCGGAGGCACCCCGAAGGTGGCCGACTGCATGGCAGCTACGGGTTCCAGGTCCGTCCGCATAGCGAACGAGGTCCCGGGGTCCGAGGTGGTGGCCAACGACATCAATCCTGCCGCCATACCGTACATAGAGGAGAACATCAGGATCAACGGGGTCGGGAACTGCCGTGCCTCCAGGGAGAACCTGCAGGTTCTTCTGTCCAACGAGACCTTCGATTATGTGGACCTCGATCCGTTCGGTTCCCCGATTCCTTTCCTGCATGCGGCCATACAGGGATGCAGGAGGAACGGCATACTGGCGGTGACCGCCACGGATACCGCGCCCCTCGCCGGTGCGCACCGTTCCAAGTGTCTCAGGAGATACGGCGCCAACCCGATCAGGGGATACATGTGCCATGAGTCCGGACTGAGGATACTGATGGGTGCGGTCGCTAGGGAACTTGCGAAGTTCGACATGGGCATGGAACCGATACTGTCGTTCTATGCCGATCATTATTTCAGGACGTACGTCCGCGTACGCAAGGGTGCGGGCGCGGCGGATTCCGCACTGGCGCAGCTGAGGTACGTAGCGTACGATCCCGACACTTTGGACAGATCGATATCGCCCGTACACGATGCGGAGCACGACTACGGACCGATATGGGGCGGGAGGCTGTTCGACAAAGATGTCATATCCGCCATGGATCCCACGGGTATGCAGGACGAGAAGCGCTGCAGGAGGATGCTGGCGCTGTGGAAGGACGAGGTGGACGACGTACCGTTCATGTACGATGTCTCCGAATTCGCATCACATCTGAAGGTCATGTCCCCAAGGTACGATACCCTGTTGGAGATGCTGAATCGTGAGGGCCGTTCGTCGAGGACGCACATATCCCCCACGGGTTTCAAGACCGTCCTTCCGGTGGATGATATAAAGCGCATATTCGCCGAGGCATCCGTGTCCAGGGACCGCTCCGCCTAATGGATTTTATAGGTACAGACGATTGACACCTTCAGAGTGTTATCATGCCTACAGTCGCAATCATAGGAGCCCAGTGGGGTGACGAGGGAAAGGGTAAGATCACCGATTATCTGGCCGAGGAGGCCGATGCCGTCGTCAGGTTCCAGGGCGGGAACAACGCGGGACACACCATCGTGATCGGTGATTCCGTCTTCAAACTCCACCTCCTTCCATCCGGGGTCCTCAGGAAGGACAAGCTCGCCGTCATCGGGAACGGCGTGGTGGTCAACTTCGCCGACATGGCGGAGGAGGTCAAGCAGATCGAGGATGCGGGACTCGGTATAGATGGTCTCAGGATATCCGACCGTGCGCACCTCATCATGAACTACCACAAGAAGCTGGACGGTGCCGAGGAGGTCTACCGCGGCAACGCGTCCGTCGGTACCACCAAGAAGGGTATCGGGCCTACCTATCAGGACAAGATCGCCAGGTACGGCTTCAGGGCCGGCGATCTGCTCGAGCCCGAGCTCGTCAGGGAGAAGACGAAGTTCCTGCTCCCCATGAAGAAGGACCTCATGAAGCTCATGGGATCCGAGACCTGCTGCTGCACCGAGGAGGATTTCGCGGAGAGGCTGATCGGATGGGGACAGAAGTACGGGAAGTACATCTGCGACACCTCCGTCCTGATCAACGACATGTTGGACGAGGGCAAGAACGTCCTCTTCGAGGGTGCGCAGGGCGCGATGCTGGACATCGATCACGGTACCTATCCATATGTAACATCCTCCTCCACGGTCGGAGGAGGTATCTGTTCCGGTGCCGGTGTGGCACCCAACAGGATCCAGAAGGTCGTCGGATGTCTGAAGGCATACACCACCCGTGTCGGGGAGGGACCGTTCGTCACCGAGCTCGAAGGCGCCGAGGAGGAGGAACTCCAGAGGAAGGGCGGAGAGTTCGGGGTCACCACCGGAAGGGGAAGGAGATGCGGATGGCTCGATCTGGTCGTCGCCGAGCACGCGGCGAGGCTCTGCGGTATCACCTCCTGGGCGATCACCAAATTGGACGTCCTCAACGGATACGATAAGATCAAGGTGTGCGTCGGATACGAGATCGACGGGAAGGTGGAGAAGCACTTCCCCGCATCCATCGCCAAGCTCGAGAGGGCGAAGCCCGTATACGAGGAGTTCGACGGATGGGAGGACTGGGAGGATTCCGAGGCGCTCGTCAGTGCGGGTATGGATTCCCTGCCCGAGAACATGCAGAAGTACATCAGGTTCATCGAGGAGTACACCGGCATCCCCGCCGACATCATCAGCATCGGACCCAAGAGGTCCGAGACCATCGACAGGACCTCCGGATGGTGGAACTGAGCGTTCCATGCGGACGATGCGCCCCCGCATCGTCCGTATTTCAACTTTTTTAATGGATACTGACTTTATATCCCTACCTCCGTACGAGGGTCATGTCCTTCACTGAGACGTTGGACTCCTTCTTCCACATAACGGAGAGGGGCTCCACATTATCCACGGAAATTAAGGGAGGAATAATCACCTTCCTTGCAATGTGCTACATCCTCGTCGCGAACCCCACGATCGTAAGTGCGGCATATCCCAACTTCGACCAGATCTTCACCGCCACCGCGGTGGCCGCCTGCATCTCGTGTATCCTGATGGGTATCTATGCGAGATTCCCCGTGGCGTTGGCACCCGGTATGGGTATCAACGCGTTCATCACGTACACCATCGTGTGGGGACTCGGATTCACCTATCCCCAGGCACTCATGGCGGTCTTCATCTCCGGAGTGCTCTTCCTGATCCTCTCCGTCACCGGATTCAGGAGCAAACTCATCAACAGCATGCCCAAATCCTTCAGGATGGCCATCACGGCCGGTATCGGTTTCTTCATCGCATACATCGGTCTCGTCGATGTCGGACTCATCTCCTTCTCCAGCGGTGTCCCCGGATTCCTCGCGGAGTGGAACAACGCGGTCGTCGTCGCCCTGGTGGCGATCTTCCTCACCCTCGGACTGTACTTCCTCAACAAGTGGTACGCCACCATCGCGGGAATCATCGGTGCGTTCATCGTCGGTCTGATCCTCGGAGAGGTCATCATCCCCGACGAGTTCATCACCCAGCCCGATTTCGGACTCCTGGGCACCATGTTCACCGACTTCGGAAGCCTCGAGTCCTCCCAGTATGTCGCGTTCATCGCGGTCATCGTGTCCCTGCTCTTCGTCGATGTCGGTGACACCACCGGTACCCTGATCGCCGTCGGAGGACGCGCGGGATTCATCGACGAGAGCGGCAACCTCATGGACGGGGAGAAGGCCATGCTGGTCGATTCCGTGGCCACCCTCGCGGGAGCCGCATTCGGTACCACTACTACCACATCCTTCGTCGAGTCCACCACCGGAATCGAGAACGGTGCGAGGACCGGTATCATGCCTATCCTCGTCGGTCTGCTGTTCGGACTGTCCCTGTTCTTGGCACCCGTGTTCGGAATGATCAAATACTCCTGCATCGTCGGTGCGCTCATCCTGGTCGGAGTCCTCATGCTCTCCGCGGTCAAGGACATCGAGTGGAACGACCCCGTCCTCGCGGGGACCGCATTCGCCACCATCCTGATCATGGGACTCAGCTACTCCATCACCAACGGTATCGGTGCCGGTGCGATCGTCTACGTGTTCGGACAGGCGCTCTCCGGAAAGCTGAAAGAGACGAACAAGTTCATGATCGCTCTCGCGATCCTCTTCGCCGTGTTCTTCATCATCAACTACGCGGTGATCCCCAGGCTCTGAACGGACGGAGGGGTGCATCCGCACCCTTCCCAAACATCTTCATTTATACTTCTTTAGAATCGTTCCGGGGTCGGATGATCGGTAACGGTCCCGGATGTTCCTGTTTGATATCTCTGAATATAATGCAGTATCTGGGATTCATTCCGCGGGCGGGACCGGAATCAGACGGAACTGTTCCCGCGACAGCTCCCTGTGGCCGATGATATTGACATCAGGTACGCCGGTCCCGCATACGGCGAGGACGAAACCGTCCAACGGGTGCATCACCGTGATATCGGTGCCTTCGAGAGGCGACCTGAAACCATCGTCTGTTAGCACTCCGATACCGTCCATCGGGACCCTGAGACCGTCTCCGGTCATCTTGAGGAAGCTCTCCTTGGCGGACCATACATCTATGCCGTCCGCCGCGCCCACATCGACAAGACGTCTTTCCCCGTCCGTGAGGAAGAGGCTGTTGGGCACGTATCCCATGTCCGTGCTCTGTATGTCCACCCCCACCGGGCGATCGGACCATGCCGCCGCCACGATGCCTCCGGAATGCGAGACGTTCAGATGTACATCTTTCCTGGCGAACACCGGTTTCCCGCTGTCGAGTCTCATGACGGGGGATGAGAACAGTTCGGACAGATACTGCATGCACAACCCGGCGACGGCGCTCATCATCCTGTCCGACGGGAATGCGAACGATTGCGCCAGCGATCTCCTCTCCGGGAGTAGATGTTCGATGTATCCGTCCGTCTCCTTTGGATCGGCATCCCTGCAGTCCACGATCAGACAGGATATCATGTCAGACCACGTCCGAGGTCCTGCCTCTGAACCATGAGAACAGCGCACCCACGGCACAGAACGCTATGCACACGATCCATCCGGTCCTCATGACCTCGATCAGCAACGGATAGTTCTCCGGGGCTATCGCGGCGGATGTTCCCAGATACACGGATATCAGACAGGTGGCTATACCCATGGATGTGGTCATACCGACCTGACGCATCGTGGCGATCAGTGCGGACGCCTTGTTGTAATCCGCACGGTCCACGTATGCCATGGTCGCGGTGGTGTTCGGCGAGGAGAACAGACCGAATCCCATTCCCATCACGGCCAGCGAGACGTAGATCATCGCAGGATCGAAATCGAGTCCTAGGGATACGAACAGGATCACTATGCCCACGAGCGTGAGCGACATACCGACGGTCGGCAGTATCCTGAGGTCCATCCTGTCCACCACCCTTCCGGCGAGCAGCGTGAATATCACCTGCACCACCGGCTGTACCATCAGCATCATGCCCGCTTCGGTGGGGGTCATCCTGCCGATGTTCTGCAGGTACAGGCTGAGGAAGAACGATATGCTGTACGATGCCGCATAGTTCAGGAACAGTGCCGCGAGAGAACGGGTGAACCTGCTGTTGCGGAACAGGGACAGGTGCATGACCGGATATTCCGTTCTGCACTCCTCGCGGACGAAGAGTCCCAAAACCAGGAACCCTGCCGCCATCATCACGGCGGCGTACGCCTCCGGGAGGGAGATCAGACCGAACATGACCAGCAGCACGGCCACGACATAGATGGCGGAACCCTTGGCATCGAACGGTTCTCCTTTGGTGTTGGCGATGTTGTACGGGAACCTGAGTATCGTGGCTATGCCGATCAGCAGGAACGGTACGACCAGGACGAAGACGTACCTCCATCCGAGGACGTCCGTGATGACGCCGCCGAGCGAAGGTCCGATGGATGCGCCCACGTACACGCACGCGGTGTTCCATGCCAATGCGGAGCCCCTCCTCTCCTTGGGATACACATCGGCTATCATCGATATGCTGGTGGAGGATATGCAGGCGGTGCCTATACCGGACATCCCGCGGAACAGGTACAGCATGTAGATGTCCTGGGAGAGGGTGCACAGCAGCAGGGACACCAATGCGATCAGCGCACCCGCGATGAACACCCTGCGTTTGCCGATTATGTCCGCCAGTCTCGCCGCGGGGACCATGGCGGCGACGGACGAGATGAAGAATATGCTGGCGATCCATCCGAGCTGATGGGCGCTGCAGTGGAGATCCGAACCTATGGCATTCAATGCCAGGTTCAGCATGCTCCCGATGAGTGGGTTCACGAAGATCGCCATGCAGGAGGCGATCAGTACGAGCCTGCGCTCTACGGCCGTGTACTCCTGCATGACGTTCTCCCTTTTCCTCAGCTCTCCATACCGAGGGAGATGGCCTTCCTGTTGTTCTCGATGAGGGCCGCCTTCCTCGGGGGAATGCTCTTCTGGAGCCCCTTGTCGAGGTTCTCCTCGGAGCAGAACGGGTGCTCCTTGTAGAGACGGCCGAGGATGACCATGTTGGCGGCACCCTTGAGCCCGTTCTCCTCCGCGATCCTGGATGCCTCGAGATAGATCACATCCACATCGGTGCGCTCCACCTTCCTGTCGATGATCGAGCTGTCGATGATGATCATCCCGCCGGGGACGACCGCATCCTCGAACTTCTCCAGGGAGGGGAGGTTCATGGCGACCAGTACGTCGGGGTTCACCACGAGGGGGGATCCGATCTTGTTGTCGGAGATGCAGACGCTGCAGTTGGCGGTACCTCCCCTCATCTCGGGTCCGTATGACGGGAGCCAGGAGAGCTCCTTGCCTTCCATGAGCGCGGCATATGCCATCACCTTGCCGGTGAACAGGATACCCTGTCCGCCGAATCCTGCCAGGAGGATGTTGAGGTCGGTCATTCCTTCGCCTCCTTCTCTCCGACGTCCTTGTACACGCCGAGCGGGTAGTACGGGAGCATGTTGTCCCTCAGCCACTGGAGTGCGTCCGAGGGCGACAGTCCCCAGTTGGTGGGGCAGGTGGACACGACCTCGATGAGACAGTATCCGCGGCCCTCCATCTGGTACTGGAACGCCTTCTTGATCGCCTTTTTGGCCTCTCTCACATGCTTGACGTTGTCCACGGTCACACGCTGGGCCAATGCGACGCCGTCCACGGAGGACAGGAGCTCGCATACCCTGAGGGGGTTCCCGGCGGTGGCGGTGTCCCTTCCGTAGGGTGTGGTCTGCGTGATCTGTCCGGGCAGGGTGGTGGGTGCCATCTGACCTCCGGTCATTCCGTAGATCGCGTTGTTGATGAAGATGACGACGATGTTCTCTCCGCGGGTGGCGGCGTGAACGGTCTCCCCGGTACCGATGGCGGCGAGGTCGCCGTCACCCTGGTAGGTGAAGACGACGTTGTCGGGTCTCGCCCTCTTGATACCCGTGGCCACCGCAGGTGCGCGTCCGTGGGGCGCCTGCACCATGTCGCAGTTGAAGTAGTTGTATGTGAAGACGGAGCATCCGACGGATGCGACTCCGACGGTCCTTCCCTCCACTCCGAGCTCGTCTATGGCCTCTCCCACAAGCCTGTGCACGATACCGTGCGTGCAGCCGGGGCAGTAGTGGAGCGGTACGTCCGTCATCGCGTGGGGCCTTCCTCCTTTGATTCCCATCACTGTTCACCTCCGTTGATGCTCACGATCCTGTTGTAGACTTCCATGGGTGTGGGGATCACACCTCCGGTGCGCCCGTAGAACTCCACGGGCCTGGAGCACTCGATCGCCAGGCGGACGTCGTCCACCATCTGTCCCATGGACATCTCCACGGTCAGGAACTTCGGTACGTGCTCCGCGGCCTTGGCGAGCGCATCCTTGGGGAACGGCCAGAGGGTGATGGGCCTGATGAGTCCGGCCTTGATGCCGTTCTTCCTCGCCATGTCGACGGCGGAACGGGAGACCCTTGCGGATGCCCCGTATGCGACGATGACGATGTTGGCATCGTCGACGAGGTATTCCTCGGCCATCTGCTCCTCCTTCTGGATGGTGGCGTACCTCTCGAACCTGTCCTTCACGAGGCCTTCGAGGGTGGCGGGGTCGATGTAGAGGGAGTTCACGACGTTGTGCTTCCTCTTGTTCTGGTGTCCGCATGCGGCCCATTCCTTGGAATCGTTGTCCGGTTCCCTGGGTTCGGGGAGCTGCACGGGCTCCATCATCTGTCCGAGCATACCGTCGGACAGGATCATCACGGGCATCCTGTACTTATCACCGAGGTCGAACGCCTTCGCCACGAGGTCCACGGTCTCTTGGACGGTGGAGGGTGCGAGGACGATCATGTGGAAGTCCCCGTGTCCGGTGGATTTGGTCGCCTGATAGTAATCCGCCTGGGAGGGCTGGATGCCTCCGAGACCGGGTCCTCCGCGCTGGACGTTGATTATGAGTGCGGGGACGTCGGATCCCGCGATGTAGGAGATACCCTCGGACATGAGACTGACTCCGGGGGAGGATGTGGAGGTCATGACCCTGACACCGGCTGCGGCGGCACCGAGCACCATGTTGATGGACGCGACCTCGGACTCCGCCTGGAGGTAGACACCGTTCACCTTGGGCATGCGCTTGGACATGTATGCCGCGACCTCGGTCTGAGGTGTGATGGGGTATCCGAAGAAGTGCCTGCAGCCTGCCGCGATCGCCGCCTCGGCGATTGCTTCGTTACCCTTCATGAGGACCTTCTCGGACATGTTCAGTCCTCCACGAAGATCGCCATGTCGGGGCACATGATCACGCAGGATCCGCATCCGATGCACTCCGCCTGATCGGTCACGTGCGCGGGGTGGTATCCTTTGCTGTTGGTCACTTTCCTGTCCAATTCCAGGATGTTCTTGGGGCAGGCTCCTACGCAGAGCTCGCAACCCTTGCAAATTCCGTTATCAACTGTCACTTTGGGCATCTATACTACCTGTCCTATTCCCAAGGCGCCCTGACATAGACGTCTATCGGGTAAAGATTTTCGATATCCTTCGATGGGGAGATTCCGCGGGGGACCGTCGTGAATCTCAGCGGGAGTCCCGTGATCCCGCAGACGGTATCGGCGAACGTCAGGGATGCATCCACCGTATCCGCCGTGGTGAGCTGTTTGAGATGGGAGTTGTTCACCACACCGGTCGCTTTCAGATGTGCGGTCCTCTCGATCTCCCCGAGGATGGTTACGGCCTCCTCCGGGGACGTGGTCATGGAACGGTACATGTTCACGACGTAGAGCACTTCCGGTTCCGCGGACTGCAGCTGTCTGCTGTACACCGCAAGTGCGGTGGTGCCCGCATCGTCCCCTCCCACGTCTATTATGACGCGTTCCCCGTCCTCGATGGCCGTTCTGACGGATCCCGGGAGCGAAGGGGTGTCGAGATTGGTGTTGGCGAAATTGGGTCCTATGACCCTTATGCCCTCCTTCGTGAGCACATCGGAGTAATCCGCGGACCTGAAGTACGGATTGACGATGTCCATATCCACGAGGGTCACGGATTCCCCGGACCTCGCACAATCCATTGCGAGATTGATGGATAGGTTCGTCTTCCCGGTACCGTAGTGCCCGCAGACGACGGTGACGCGCTCTTTCAGAGGGTGCATGAATCGACTAGAAGATAGTATCCTATATAGGTAAAACGGAGGGGCTCGGTTATGAGTATGCCTAATACCCCATATCTGGTACGTTTTCCTTCGGTGCCGAAGGTGTTGTAGCTGTGGTACAAATCGCGGCAAAGAGGCACTATCCTACCGACCCGATCCCATACTCTGCTTTTCATGTCCTGTTCTCGATCATGATGATCCCGAAGAATAGAAAATTTTATAACCGTGATAAATGTTAGCACGTATCACGGTAATACTATGTTCGGAAAAAACATCAGACTCGAAAGGATCATCGACAGGAAGAGCGGGAATGCTGTGATCGTACCCATGGACCACGGTATCAGTGTGGGACCGATCCCCGGTTTGATAGACATGAAGGGCACCGTCAACGACGTCTCCGAAGGCGGTGCCACAGCGGTACTGATGCACAAGGGTATCATCGCAAGGGGACACAGGGCGGGCGGAAAGGACGTGGGTCTCATCCTCCATCTGTCGGCATCCACCGACATTGGTGTCACCTCCCACTCCAAGGTGCTCGTGGCCACCGTAGAGGAAGCGATCAAATACGGAGCGGATGCGGTATCCGCGCACATCAACGTGGGCGCACAGTCGGAGTCCCAGATGCTCAGCGATCTCGGTAAGGTGTCGGGAAGCTGCATGGAATGGGGGATGCCCTTCCTGGTGATGGCATACCCGCGCGGACCCTCCATCAAGGATTCGTTCGATCCCAAGGCCGTGGCACATGCTGCGAGGGTCGCCACCGAGATAGGTGCGGACATAGTCAAATGCAGCTACACCGGCGATTTCGATTCGTTCAGCAGGGTCGTGGAAGGAGCGTTGGCTCCCGTCGTGATAGCGGGCGGACCGAAGATGGATTCCGACATGGACATCCTGAACATGGTGGAGACGTCCATAGCCGCCGGAGGCCACGGCGTATCCATGGGACGCAACGTGTTCCAGCACAGGGACATCAGGGGCATGATGACGGCCATATCGGACATCGTGCTGCACGGGGCCACCGCGAAGGAGGCCGCACAACATCTTTCTGTTTGATAGGGGGACCACCCCCTACATAATATGAAAAAACCATCCAAACACCGACCGAACACGTTTATAATTATATATGATGATAAGATGGAACGATTTGAATGACAATAGAACCCAAGATAACGGAAATTGCGGAGCGCATCCTGGCCATGCGTGAATTGTGCGACTTCACCGTCGAGGACATGGCAGGGACGCTGGGCATCAGCCCCGCGGAGTATGCGGAGTACGAATCCGGTACCAGGGACTTCTCATTCACATTCCTATACAAGTGTGCTGAGAAGTTCGGCATCGACATGATTGAGCTTCTCACAGGCGACAACCCACACCTCAGCGAGTTCACCGTCGTGAGGGGCGGAAAGGGTCTCCCCATAAAGAGACGCGAAGGATTCCACTACTTCCACCTGGCCGCCAACTTCAAGAACAAACTCTCCGAGCCTTTCATCGTGGTCGCTCCGTACGACGAGACCATCCAGTCCGCACCTGTGCACACGTCCACGCACGAGGGACAGGAATTCGATCTCGTGCTGGAAGGATCGCTCAAATTCGTCTACGAGGACCATACGACATACCTCAACGCCGGGGACTCCGTCTATTACGACTCCGGGAAGCCCCACGGTATGATCGCCACGTCCGAGGGCGGATGCAGGTTCCTTGCAATCGTCATGAAGGACGGTGCCAATCAATGAGGAACATCAACGAGAGGTATGTCGACGAGACATACGACGAACAGGGTCTTCTGAAGACCTACAAGCTCCACTATCCCGAGAACTACAACTTCGGTTATGACATAGTGGACGACATAGCCGTGAACGACCCCGACCGTCTTGCGTTGGTATGGGACAGCGAGGACGAGGGGGAGCGCAAGTTCACGTTCGCGGACATCAAGAGGCTCAGCGACAAGACCGCCAACTTCCTCACCTCCCTCGGTATCGAGAAGGGTGACATGGTCATGCTGATCATGAGGCAGACCTACCAGTTCTGGTACACCATGGTGGCGCTCCACAAGATCGGTGCCGTTGCGATCCCCGCCACGTACATGCTCACAAAGCACGACGTGGAGTATCGCGTCAGGGCCGCCGATGTCAAAGCGGTCATCTGCACCAACCACGAGCCCGCACTGAAAGCGGTGGAGACCGCGGAGGATATCCCCTCGCTCAGATACAGGATCACCCTCAAGAAGAAACGCGAGGGATGGATCGACTTCGACGAGGAGGTCGAGAAGGCATCCGAGGTGTTCGAGAGGCGCGACACCAAGGCCGAGGAGCCCATGCTGATGTACTTCACATCCGGTACCTCCGGCAATCCGAAGATGGTCATCCACAGGCACACCTACTCGCTCGGACACCTGATGACCGCCAAGCACTGGCACTGTGTCGTCCCCGACGGCATACACTTCACCGTCAGCGACACGGGATGGGGAAAGGCGGTCTGGGGGAAGCTGTACGGACAGTGGATCATGGAATCCGCGGTGTTCGTGTACCAGTACGAGAAGTTCAACCCCGACGACATCATGCACATGGTCGAGAAGCACAGGATCACATCCCTCTGCTGTCCCCCCACCATGTTCAGGCTCTACATCAACGCCGGCGTGGAGAAGCACGACCTCTCCAGTCTGCAGCACTGCAACATCGCCGGAGAGGCCCTCAACCCCGATACGTTCGAGACCTGGAGGAAGGCCACCGGACTCACCCTCATGGAGGGTTACGGACAGACCGAGACCACGCTCACCGTCGCGACCCTCCGCGGAATGACGCCCAAGCCCGGATCCATGGGTAAGCCGTCCCCGCAGTTCCAGGTCGACATCGTCGACGAGGAGGGCAACAGCTGTCCTCCCGGAGTCAACGGTGAGATCGTCATCAAGGCGGACACGCCCGGTATCATGATCGGATACTACAGGGACGACGAGAAGACGGCCGAGACCCTCCGCGGCGGATGGCACCACACCGGTGACGTCGCATGGAAGGACGAGGACGGATACTATTGGTACGTCGGAAGGAACGACGACATCATCAAATCATCCGGATACAGGATCAGTCCCTTCGAGATCGAGAGCGCCCTCCTCATGCACCCTGCGGTGCTCGAGTGTGCGGTCACGGGAGTCCCGGACCCCGTCAGGGGACAGCTGGTCAAGGCCACCATCGTCCTCAGGGGAGGATACGAGGCATCCGACGACCTCAAGAAGGAGATCCAGAACTTCGCCAAGAAGGAGACCGCTCCTTACAAGTATCCCCGTGTCGTCGAGTTCGTCAAGGAACTGCCGAAGTCCATCAGCGGTAAGATCAAGCGCGTGGACATCCGCAAGGCCGACATAGAGGCATCCAAGAAACAGTGAGGGGGATCCTCCCCCCCCCCCTGGAAACATCTTATTTCATATTCTGTCGTACGATCGTCGAACTGTGATTTCGCAATTTTTCATTATTACGAAATTCGTAGAGTATATTTAAAGTACCTATTCGATTTTTGTTTTGAGTTGTTTTTTATTCTACGAAATTCGTAAAAATTGACATTTTTCTACGTTTTGTTTTTATATCAGGAACAAATCATACCATCGACCCAAACAAAGGTGCATATGATGAGGAACATCAACCAGAGGTACGTCAGGGAGACCTACGACGAGAACGGTCTCCTGTCAGGATTCGACATCGAATGTCCGGAGGATTTCAATTTCGGATATGACGTGGTTGATGACATCGCGGTCAACGATCCGGAGAGGAGGGCGCTCGTATGGGCACACGAGAACGGCGAATCCCGTACGTTCACGTTCGCCGACATCAAGAGGATGAGCGACAAGACCTGCAACTACCTCACGTCCAAGGGGATCGGCAAGGGCGACTTCGTCATGCTGGTCCTGAAGCACAGCTATCAGTTCTGGTACATATCCGTCGCACTGCACAAGATGGGTGCGATCGTCGTACCCGCAACGTACATGCTGAAGCCCCACGACATCAGCTACCGCATCAACGCCGCGGGGATAAAGGCCGCCATAGTGACGACACAGACCGACGTGGCCGATTCCTTCGATGCCACCGAGGACATCCCCACCCTGGAGCACAGGTTCATCGTGGGCGGACAGAGGGACGGATGGGAGGACTTCGACACGGAGGTCGAGAAGTATCCGGATACATGGGAGAGGGTGCCCACCAAGAGCACCGACAGGTTCCTCATGTACTTCACATCCGGAACCTCCGGGAACCCCAAGATGGCCGTCCACGATTACAGTTACCCGCTGGGACACATCCTCCTAGCGAAGCATTGGCACCAGATCGATCCCGACGGTCTGCATTGGTCCGTCGCGGATACGGGCTGGGCGAAGAACGCTTGGGGAAAGATCTACGGACAGTGGATCATGGAGGGCGCGATATTCGTCTATGAGTACGAGAAGTTCGTCCCCTCCGACATATTGGACATGGTGGAGAGGTTCGGCGTGACCACGTTCTGCTGTCCCCCGACGATGTTCAGGCTCTATCTGAATGCGGGACTGGAAGGGCACGACCTCTCCAGTCTGAAGAACTGCTGCATCGCCGGAGAGGCCCTGAATCCCGATACGTACAACACCTGGTACAAGGCCACCGGCCTGAAGCTGATGGAGGCGTTCGGGCAGACCGAGTCGTCCGTGATCGTCGGTACTTTGAGGGGTATGGAGCCCAAGCCCGGATCCATGGGCAGGCCGTCCCCGCAGTACGACGTCAGGCTGGTGGACGAGGACGGTAACGAGGTCCCGGTAGGCGAGGAGGGTGAGATCGTCGTATCCGTATCTCCGCGCGTCCCCGGTATCTTCAAGGAATATTACAAGGACGAGAAGAAGACCGCCGAGACCCTCCGCGACGGATGGCACCACACCGGTGACATAGCGTGGATGGACGAGGACGGTTATTACTGGTACTCCGGAAGGAATGACGACATGATCAAATCATCCGGATACAGGATCAGTCCCTTCGAGATCGAGAGTGTGCTAATGGAGCACCCGTCCGTCCTGGAGTGTGCAGTGACGGGTGTACCGGACCCCGTGAGGGGACAGCTGGTCAAGGCTACCGTCGTCCTCAGGGAGGGTTACGAACCCTCCGAGGAGCTCGGAAAGGAGCTTCAGGCCTATGTCAAGAACGGTACGTCCCCGTACAAGTACCCGCGCGTGGTGGACTTCGTCAAGGAGCTGCCGAAATCATCCAGCGGTAAGGTCAAGCGCGTCGACATCCGCAACCGCGACAAGGGTTCGTCCTGAGCGGTCATTCGTATCTGTAGGAGACGTCCTTCTTCAGGGCCATCTCTCCAGCGGCCTCCCCTGCCTTGATCATCGCACAGGGTACGGGACAGGCCACATGGGGCAGTTCGGAACATGCCTTGTAGATGGCGTTCTCGGTGAACGGGGAAGCTATGACGTCGAAGAGCGGGACCGTATCGATCGTCTTCCCTACGGCCCTGACGTTGGGACATTCGCTCTTGATCTTGTAGCAGATGTTCATCTCCTCGTCCATGGTGGCAATCACCACGGTCTTGAAGCAGCAGACTCCGGCCTCTACGGTAAGTGTTACGTCGGTCATTGTAATCGCCGTTATATGGTCTTCATACCATATATTACATGGGTGTGATGACGTTGGGATTGGTCAGTTTGCCGATGACCGCGTCCCTTATGAAACGGTTGTACTGGGACAGATCCTCCTTCTGGGAGATTATCCTGACCATGGTGGCGGCGATGTGGGTGAAGAGCTTTTTGTACACTGTGCAGGTGAAACCGCCGGGTGACGTCACATCTCCGTCGGTCATCGCGTCGACCGTGCATCCTCCCCCGCATTTCGGGAAGATGTCGCATGTTTTGCACTTGTTGCGTCTCTCTATGGAATCGAGGAGTATCCTCCTGAACCCTTCGGACTTGAACAGCTCGTCGATTGTAGATACTTCGTTGATGTTGCCCATGAGGTACGCGTCCGAGCACGGTTTACCGCACGGATAGACGCTGCCGTCGGGATAGACGCATATCCATCTGGTGAGACAGGACGAGTGGGCGCAGTCGGATACGTTGGGTGAGTTGAGTGCCGACGATACGTATTGGTTGAACGGCATGACGGGGATCTCCGTGTCCGTGTCATGTATCCAGGTCTCGAACATCTCGATGCACCTGTCCGCATACGCGTCCGCGTC
>JBJEZZ010000084.1:0-1754 GCA_051887655.1 Candidatus Methanomethylophilaceae archaeon
TCGCCTCCCTCCACGCGCGCCTTCAGTGCGGAACACAGCTCCTCGGCCTTCGCCCTGGAGGATTGTCTTATCCTTATCGGGACCTCCATCCCTCCGTAATCCACGCTGCCTAGGTCTGCAGCGAACACATTCCCCTTGCAGTTCCCGACACCTGCACCGCATGAGATGCAGAGGTCGCCGTCGATACCGGAGGACGGTCTCGCATCCATCGGGCAGCCGATGTCCGCCGTGCATCTGGAACAGTGCAGGCACGAGTCCATGTTCACGGCGATCGACGTCCCTCCGCTCCATACGGAGGCGTATGTGGCGGTATGTACGGGCTTCCTGTCCCTGACGTCGGCCAGCGGGAGTTTGGCATCCATATCCCTCACGGAGAGGTCGTCGATCGTGGCATCGTCGGTCACGGGTATCGCCACCGCGACGGACGATATGCATTCCGGTCCTTCGGATGTGCGTATGCCGCCCATGTATCTGGGATCCATCGAATGCATGTCCGCGGCCATGGAGAGGTTCGGTTTCTCGGCCGAGCTGCGGGTCCCGGTGCCTATGACGATGCCCGGTGCGCCGTTGAGCAGCACCGACGACCCCGGTACGATGTGCCTCATGTCCGGGTCGTTCTGCAGGGGATTGAGCTCCCCGCATCCGCTGACGGATGCTTCCGCAAGGTTTCCGCGGAGTCCTTCCGGTCCGGAGAATATCGTCTTGGCCGTCACATCCGAACCGTTGACGAAGCATGTGTAGTTCTTGAACGCGCCGCGGGTGGTCACCATCCTTGCGAACGGTATCTCTGACAGGGTCACGCTGTTCCTGTACGTCGTGCCCTCGGATTCGACCTCCACCTCTATCTTCTTTCCTGCGACCATATCCCTGAAGAGATGTCCTCCTCCGTAGGACATGTCGCGTCTCGAGGTACCGTACACTATACAGTCCACTATACCCAGCGATTCGTTCGGACACGGGCCTACGTTCGCAGGTATGCCGTTGAGTATCATCCTGTCGGCACGTTTGAACACGCCCGCTCCGGCGACAGGTATTGTCATTATCGCCATCGTGCCCGACATGACGCCCATGGTGCCGCAGGTGACGACGTCCACATCCTTCACGGCATCCCTGCCGCCGCTGTCCGCCAGCGATTTGAACTCGGATGCGGTGAGGACCTTGGCCTTCCTTCCGGAGATCCGATCCTGGATCTCGTCCACTGTACCGCTCAAAGCACGGCACCCCCTTCGGAGAATTCTTTGGCGGAGTGCGGTACCGATGGCAGTCCGATACCTGCACCTAGTGACATCCAGATATGGTCGGCAACGTTCATACGTTTATAAATTGGAAAGATTATTTAACACCTTTGTGTAATATTATCCAAAAGAGGATAATATCACATAGGGGGTAACACAATTACAAGAAGGAACGGGGTCTTGGCGATCCCCGGAACGTTGTTCGGGAGTATGCGTCACGGATCCCTGTCAAAGGGCATCCGGGCGATCCGTACTAAGCTATGAGGTCGGAGTCCTCGATTGCACCGGCCTGTCCCTCAGGATGCAGTTATAATCCAGGACCGATATGATATCGGCATGGAGGGGAAGGGTGTGAAGAAATGGATACCCATCGGAGTGGATGATTTCAAAGAGGTCCGTAACGAAGGATACTATTTCGTCGATAAATCCGAATTGATCTCCGATATATTGTCCGAAAGGAACAAGGTATATCTCTTCACAAGACCCAGACGTTTCGGTAAATCATTGAATCTCTCCATG
>JBJEZZ010000085.1:0-6631 GCA_051887655.1 Candidatus Methanomethylophilaceae archaeon
CGACGTCCAGCACCCCGCAGCCAAGATGGTCGTCGAGGTCGCCAAGACCCAGGACGACGAGTGCGGAGACGGTACCACCACCGCGGTCGTTCTCGCAGGAGAGCTCCTCAAGCAGTCCGAGTCCCTCATCGACGCGAACGTCCACCCCACAGTCATCACCAACGGATTCAAGCTCGCAGCCGCGAAGGCCGTCGAGGTCCTCAACGACATCGCGGTCCAGAGCAACGACAGCATCCTCAAGAAGGTCTCCGAGACCGCTCTGACCGGAAAGTCCGTCGGAGGAGAGGGCGAGTTCCTCTCCGAGCTCATCGTCAAGGCCTGTAAGGCCGTCGAGGAGAACGGAACCGTCGACACCGACTCCATCCTCATGGAGAAGAAGGTCGGAGGAGTCATCAGGGACTCCTACATGATCGAGGGTCTCGTCATCGACAAGCAGAGGGTCCACCCCAGGATGCCCAAGGTCGTCAAGGACGCCAAGATCGCACTGTTCACCACCCAGATGGAGAACAAGAAGACCGAGGTCGACGCACAGATCAGCATCACCGCACCTTCCGCGATGCAGTCCTTCCTCGACCAGGAGCAGGACAACCTCAAGGCCATGGTCGACAAGGTCGTCGAGGCCGGAGCCAACGTCGTCTTCTGCCAGAAGGGAGTCGACGATCTCGTCCAGCACTACCTCGCGAAGGCGGGAGTGTTCTGCTGCAGGCGCCTGAAGCAGTCCGATATCGAGGCCATCGCAAAGGCCACCGGCGGAAAGCTCGTCGGAGAGATCATGGAGCTCAAGCCCTCCGATCTCGGAACCGCGGCAATGGTCGAGGAGAAGGACGTCGGAACCGACTCCATGACCTTCATCACCGGATGCAAGAACCCCAAGGCGGTCTCCATCGTCATCCGCGGAGGAACCGAGCACGTCATCGACGAGGTCGAGAGGGCCATGAACGACGCCGTCCGTGTCGTCGGTGTCGCCATCGAGGACGGAAAGGTCGTCGCAGGTGCCGGAGCACCCGAGATCGAGGTCGAGCTCAAGCTCGCCAAGTACGCATCCACCGTCGGAGGAAGGGAGCAGCTCGCCATCGAGGCATTCTCCAAGGCCATGGAGATCATCCCCTGGACCATCGCGGAGAACGCAGGTATCGACTCCATCGATGCCATCATCAAGCTGAAGGCGGCACACGAGAAGTCCGCCGACGGAAAGTACTACGGACTCTGCCTCAGCAACGGCGAGGCCGTCGACATGCTCAAGGAGAATGTCGTCGAGCCCCTCAGGGTCAAGGTACAGGCGATCAACTCCGCAGCGGAGGTCGCCAACATGATCCTCAGGATCGATGATGTCATCGCATCCCGCAGGGCACCCCCGATGAACCCCATGGCGGACCCCTCCATGGGCGGACCCGGAATGGGCGGCATCGGCGGAATGATGTAAGATCGTCGGAGAAACATCTCACGGGAGGCGGCACCGTCCGCCTCCCGACACCATCTTTCTATACACATTTCCGCGGACGGCATCGGCCCGTCACGCATCAGCTATCCACGTATCATATCCCCAGTCCATACCGACATGCGCAACGGTATTATCCGTCGGATACCGATACGGTATCATGGACGAGGCCACCGTCAGCAGGATGTTCGGCGAAGGATACGATTGTTCACAGATCGTACTGTCATCGGTGGCGGACAGGCTCGGGATCACCAGGGACGCCGCATTGGCGGCGGCCTCCGGTCTCGGCATAGGTCTGTGCCGCGGTTCGGTCTGCGGAGCGGCCTTGGGAGGGATAGTGGCTATTGGCATCCGTTACGGCAACGTATCCCCCGGGGACATGGTGTCCAAATCCCTGGTGTTCGGTAAGAGGGAGGAGTTCCTCACGCGTTTCGAAGAGGCCAACTCATCCATCCTCTGCAGGGACCTGATCGGCACCGAGGTATCCGACCTGGACGAGATGATCTCGCTCAGCCCGAAGGGCGTGTACGCCGATTGCCCAAAATACTGCGTCAACGCGGTCAGGATACTGGAGGACTTGATCTCCTCACCCGACGAATGATAAAGGATGGGGAAAACGGTTTTTCCGGCGGACACCCCGGGAGGCATCCGCCGCATCCCCGACATCAGATCGTGAAGATACCGAAGAAGTCCAGGAGTCCGGTCACGAGGATGAGCGCCAACGCGATGGGGCAGATCCATTTGATGAAGACGACGAACATCTTCTTGGACCTGAATCCGCCGGAGCTCTCGACCTCGTCGGTGATGAACCTGGGCCCGACGATGAATCCGATGAACACACAGGTGGCTATGGCCACTATGGGCATCAGGATGGAGTTGGATATGAAGTCGAAGAAGTCCAGGAACGTGAACCCGTCCTTGAGCAGGTAGATGTCCCCGAGGGGTCCGAATCCGAGACAGGACAGGAGTCCGAGCGCTATGATACCCACGAACACGATGATGGACGCGGGGACACGCTTCATGTGCGCCTTGTCCATCAGTACGTAGACGAGCGTCTCCATGAGGGATATCGCGGATGTGAGTGCCGCGAAGATGACCAACAGGAAGAATATCGCCGCGACGAACTCGCCGAAGGGCATCGCCTCGAACACCTTGGGCAGGGTCATGAACATGAGTCCGACACCCTTGGTACCGGGTTCTCCGATGGCCACGACCGCGGGGACGATCATCAGACCCGCGAGGAGCGCGACACCGGTATCGATCAGGCTGATGGAACGGACGGACTTCTCGATGTCCACGTCCTTCTTCATGTATGCCCCATACGTGATGGTGATACCCATCGCCAGGGACATCGAATAGAACAGCTGTCCGATCGCACCCAGGAACGTACCGGCGGTGATGTCCTCCACCTTCGGGACGAGGTAGTAGTTCAGCCCGTCGATGGCACCGTCCATGGTGAGCGCGAAGACGGTCGTGATGACCAGGAGGACGAGGAGCAGGGGCATGAGGATCTTGCTGACCCTCTCGATACCCTTGTCCACACCGACGATGACGACGGCGGCCACCATTATGGAGAAGATGATGAACCAGACGACGGGGTTGTCGAGTATCCCGGGGAGGTCGCAGGTGATGAATCCCATGAAGAAACTGGAGGTCACGGCATCGGCGTTGCCGGTCGCATATTCCACGAAGTACTTCGTGACCCATCCGCCGATGACACAATAGTACGGCACGATTATCGCCGGTACGAGCGCGGCCAGCCATCCGACCCATTTCCACTTCTTGTCGACGGAACCGAACGCTTCCAGACAGCTCTTGCCCGTCTTCCTGCCTATGGTGACCTCGGCGATCATCAGCGTGAAACCGAACGTGACCGCAAGGATCACATAGATGAGGATGAAGGCCCCTCCGCCGTACTGTTCGGCGAGATAGGGGAAACGCCAGAGGTTACCGAGACCGACCGCGGAACCGGCCGTTGCGAGGATGAAACCAAGCTTTCCGGTGAAACCGAAATTGTTGCCATTTTCTGACATATCCTCGGGTAGGCGCTGATAGGATATATACCGATAGCGGAAATCGTATCTTTTTGATATAACCGATTACAGTAATTCGTAATATCGGACGGCCATTTCTACGAAATCCATAATCGCCGATGAGAACGGTCGGTTTTATTGAAAAAAATTAAATAATGTTTCCGTTACCGCATTCCTTCGTTCCGTACGGATGCATCCCCCTCGGACATCAGATAAATACTGGGATATGTTCGCCCATCCGATGACGAAAGGAGGAAGGAACGGCGGAGGCAGGGGATACAGACCGGAACCCCCGCCGTGGAAGGATCAGATCCAGATGCGTTTCGGCGACAGACTGGTCAACGTGCGCACACCGGCATTGACCAGGGACGCGTCCGAAGTGGAGGCGTTCGTGAAAGAGCATGTGGACATGGCCGGTCCCGATTCCTTCTCCAGGATAATCACGTTCGATACCGAATGTTCCGTCAACTATGCGGATTACTGCGAGATGTGCTCGTTCGGTTATGCGGAGTACGACCTGGACGGCAACGAGGTCGCCAGGGAGGAGATATACATCCGCGCCAGGGAGCCCAAGGGGAGGCTCAGGGAGAAGTGTCAGGCAGACTACTCCAAATTCAAGGACGCTCCCAAGTGGGAGTCGCAGTACCAGAGGATACGCGAGATCCTCACCAGGAAGGACACGCTGTACATCGCGCATAGCTGCCGTTCCGACATAGGTTTCATCATGATGATGAACCGCCGCCGCGGCACCGACCAGTTCTACTGCCGCGTCTATGACACGTTGGACATGTTCAAGACCGCCATGCCGGGGATGGAGAAGTACAACCTGCCGTTCCTGGCGGAGAGTCTCGGCATAGAGCATGACGCGCATGTGTCCCTGTCGGACGCGATAGTGTGCTTCAAGATCCTGGCCAAGGTGGCCGAGAGGAACGGCAGGACGCTGAAGGAGATGTTCTCGGAGCACGGGGACTGTGCGTCCGATTCGGTGGACGTCCTGAGGGACTTCATCCGCAGCGACAGACGCCGTCAGTTGGCCGTGATCAAGGAATCCGAGTACAATCCCGTCAGGGGTCCGCTCACCGGACTGCGTTTCTCGATGGACGAGAGGACGGAGAGATCCGATCCGGAGGCCGTTTTGGAGTTCGCAAGACACGTGGTGTCCAACGGCGGTTCGTACGTATCCGGCGTGAGCTCCTCCAACGTCTTCATCTGGGACGGGAACAGGGAGAACCGCTCCTACGCATACGCGATGCGCATGATCAGGAGCGGTGCGGATCTGGAGATCGTGTCCGTGGACGAGGCCATGGACGGCAGATACGGGGACGTCCCGGAGATCTGCTGGGACCTCCAGAGGGAGGAGGTCAGATGATCTCCCACACGACCTCGATCTCCTCTTCGACGGTCGTGCTCTCCGGTTCCGCGTGTCCCGCGGAGTAACATCTCGCCACCATCCTTTCGGAGGTCGGAGGACGGTTCACGGATACGATCCTGCCGAGCTTCACTCCGAGGGATTCCGCGATCGCCTCGGCTTTGACCCTTGCATTCTCCGCGGCATCCTTCAGCGTCCTCATCGTAGCGGATTCGATGTCTTCAGCGACGTTGTTCACGGACACGGACGGTTCGTAACCGCATCCGGAGATCGTTGACAGAAGGTTTCCCAGAAGTTCGACGTCGTTGGCGAACGTGATGTTCATGACCCTCGTGAGGCGGTATCCGGTGAACACCTTCACATGGCCGTCGTTCCTCCTGACATCCTCGAACGTCGGTTCTATCCTCATGCTGCGCGTGACGATGCGTGCCCTGTCGCCGGCGATCCTCCCGACCAATGCGATGAGGTCGTCGTACTCCTTGGTACCCGTCTCGATGACGTCCCTGTAGACCTTGCCCTTCCTGTCAACGGATATGGACACGTTCGTGATGTTGCTCGCGACGCTGTTCTCCGCTCCTTCGATTATCCTGATGGTCCTAAGCTCGCCCATACAGTCATCTCTGCACGGTCGTATTTATAATGGGCGCTTTTTTTCGGCGTCTTTGATATCCTAGTATTTTACCGTAGATAATAAAAATTAACACGATTTTATTTAATCCGTGTTAATTTTGTACACTTTTAATCAATTATTTATATAGTTTTTGTATAAACTATAATAAATGCTATAACTTAATAGGATTTATATTAAATATGAGACAAAATAATAGTTAACAGTGTTATGTTTTTGATTAATCTCTACCAAATTAGTATTAAATACTCTCCAAACGATGTCTGGATATTCCTGTACAGGTAGAAGTGGTCCGTTATGGATAGGATGAAGATAGTTACCCGTTGTATCGCAACAATAGCGGTGGTCTCTGTCTCGGTATGGGGCATCACCGCCTTTGCGGATTTCAACGAGGGGTCTGCGGACCCCCGCGGGTGCAGTTTCATCCTGGTCGTGACGGGTTCCATGGATGCCGGCGATACAGGCTATCCGATCTCCACGATACCTACGAACAGTCTCGCTCTCATGAGGGCGTTCCCGCCGGAGGATTTCGGGGATGTGAAGATAGGCGACGTCCTAGCATACAGGTACGGTGACATCACCGTGGTGCACAGGGTGGTCTCCATAGACGAGGAGGCTCGGACGTTCACGCTCAAGGGGGATGCGAACACATCTACCGAGAACGTGAGCTTCGACGACGTGTTGGGCCGTGTGGTCCATGTGTTCCCCGAGGCCGGTCAGATCCTGAACGGCATCAGGAGTACGAACGTCTTCCTCCTCATCGCCGGAGGGCTCTGTCTCATAGTGATGCTGTTCAGCGGCCTGGACATGTATAGGGTGATAAGATCCGAGGAGGATTAATCGATGAACAGAAAATCTGGAAAGTTGGTCGCGCCCGCAGTCGCACTCATGCTCTGCGCGGTAGCGCTTATCGGAGTGGGATTCGCTATCACACTCCAGAGTACCTCCACTGCCGAAGATAATACTGCTAGTGTCAGTGGACTTATATTGGATCTGACCGGAGATGGTAGTGATAATGCTGTCATCACAGAAAGTGCTGCGGTATATTACGAGACCGTGCAGAACGCTGCGAACGGCACGATTACATACAAACTTGTAATGAATCAGATAATGGACATTGCTGCTGGGAAAGTAAAAGTCACTGCACCCGGGTCAAATGATGT
>JBJEZZ010000086.1:0-6624 GCA_051887655.1 Candidatus Methanomethylophilaceae archaeon
TCTCGGGTCATCTTCCCCACCCGTTGCTCCTCATCTTGAAAAGGAAGTACAGGAACACGGGCGCTCCGATGACCGCGGTCACCGCACCCACAGGCAATCCCGTGCTGAGTATCCTTGAAAGAACATCCGCTCCGATCAGCAGCGTCGCACCCAGTATCGCGGAACAGGGCAGCAGCATGTCCGATTTCGAGCCCACCAGCATCCTGGATATGTGCGGTATCACCAGTCCCACGAAACCGATGGATCCGGAGAAACAGACGGCCACCGCGGTGCATGCGGAGATGATCATCATGCACAGGAGCCTGGTCCCGACGGGCTCCACACCGAGCGACTGGGCCATCCTGTCGCCGGATGCGAGCACATCCATCCTCTTCGACAGCACCATCATGCTCACGAACAGCACCAACAGGGCCAACAGCAGATATCCCAGATCGCTCCAGGCTATGCCCGATATGGAACCCACGGACCACATCTGTATCTGTTTGAGAACCTCCGGTTCCGCACCGTACTTCAGCATCATGGTTATGGCGTTGAATATGTACATGACACCGATACCGATCAGCACGAGCATGGAGGGGGTGGTCTTCACCCTGACGGAGAGGAACACCATCAGTATGCAGGGTATCATCGAGAACAGGAACGCGTTGACGATCATGTCCATCTCCTCGCCGAGGGGGATGATGGATATCCCCAGCACCAGATAGATCGTCACTCCGAACAGTGCGGCGGACGATATCCCCGTGGTGTACGGACTGGCGAGCGGATTGCGTACGCACATCTGCATCACGGCACCGCTTATCCCGAGTATGGCACCGATCATCATACCGCCGAGTGCACGCGGTATGGTCCCTTCGAACACCAGATAGTCGCACAGCCACTTCCAATAGTCCTCGGACCTGTCGGGTATGTTCCCGTTCAGACGTTCCCTTATGACGTCCATGGCGATATCGAAAGATATGACGCCGGAACCGGTACCGAAGGAGAATATGGCGATCCCGACCGTCACCGCTACGAGAACGGCCATTATCGCATATCTTCTCCTGCGTCTGCGGATGTATATCTCATCGGGAGGCAGGTCACCAGACACGGCTCTTCCTCCTTATGATCAGATAGAGGAATATCGGGGCACCTATGAGGGATATCGCGGTACCCACGGGTATGCTGTCGTACGGATCCAGATACCTGCATGCGGTGTCCGCGATCACCATCAGGGTGATCCCCAGCAGGGATGCGGCCGGCAGAACGTATCTGTTGTCGGAACCTATGATCGAACGTACTATGTGCGGTGTGACGAGTCCGATGAAGCCTATCACCCCGGCGCTTCCGACGATCGCGCCCACGATGAATGCGATCGCGGTTAGGCAGATCAGTCTGAGGTTGTCCGGATCTATTCCGAGACTCGACGCCCCCTCGTCACCGAGGGCGAGGAGGTTGAGCCTCTTGGACAGGAAGAGTATTATCGCGGAACCGAGGCCTACGGCCAATGTGACGAACGGGACGTTGTCCCATCTTATCTGGGTCAGTGTCCCGACCTGCCATGTGTATATGGTCTCCAGCGTCTCCGCGTCCACCGCGACCATGATTATCGTGTTGAGTGAATTGAACAGATATGACAATGCCACACCGGCAAGGATCAGCGTGGCCGGAGAGGAACGTGTCCTGGGCGAAAGCAGGACGATCGCCAACAGGGGGAAAAGGGAGAACAGGAACGAGAAGATCATTATCCCGCCTAGTCCGTTGTTGTTGATGCTGAATCCCAGCAGCATCGCGATCGACAGACCCAGACACGCTCCGGATGACACACCGACGGTATACGGGTCGGCAAGGGGGTTGTTCATACAGCTCTGCATCGATGCGCCTGCGACGGCCAGACCTATCCCGGCCACGATCGTGAACATGAGTCTGGGGAGTGCGGCATCCCACACCCTGATGTCCTCGAACCATTCCGCACTGAACTTGGGGTATTCAGCCCCGGATATGTGCGCGGAAAGGACCTCCAGCAATCTGGATATGCTCATACCGTTCCCGTACACGGTCATCGAGTACAGGGAGCTCACGATGCATACGGCTGCAAGAATAAGGATGAAAAGAAGTTTGGAACGTGTCGAGCGGATGTACGCGTCGACACGTTCGTCGTCCTCGCGGAAGCACTCATCGTCACATTGCATGGGTGCTTCCCCTGACATCATGCGTCTACCTTCAGGGATTCCACATCGGACTGGGAGAGCACGAACCTGTGCTCGCTCACGTTGTATGAACCTCCGAGGAACTTATCCACGAACTCCTGGTGCATCTGGTCGGCATACTCCATGGAGATCAGGTCGGGATACATGATCGCGGCGGAGTACAGCACACGTGCGACGACCGGTATGTCACCGGATATGGTGTACACGTTCTTGGAACCGTAGCATTCGAACACATTGAAGTTCTTGAGCTGGCTCTGCATCGTGCTGACGTTCCAGTTGCTCTCGTCGCCGTACCAGGACGCTCCGTCCTTGGCCAGACCGAGGAACGCGCTCGTTCTGAGTGCGATGATCACATCGGGCTGGTATTCCGGCTTGAGTATCTCGGGGTCCGCTGTGTAACTTCCGCTGTCCATGAAGTAGATCGAGGACTTGGAGGATTCCCAGAGGGTGTACTCCCCTCCCGCTGCGACGGTGACGTCCGCATAGTCGGAGTTCCTTGCACTGAGGTAGCTGTAGTAGCTGGTGGCGGCTACCCTGACCTTCTCGGTGGCCTTGGAGGTCTCGCTCTCGATGTGATCGAAGACGTTCTGGACCCACTCGGCGGCCTCGTAGGCCTTCGTGTTCTTGTTGAAGAGGAATCCGACGGTAAGGATCGCGGAGGCGTAGTCCTCGGGATCCACTGCCGCGTGCTCAATCCTTATGACGTCCAGTCCGAGGGTCTCCTCGATGTACTTCTCGGAGACTCCCTTGGTACCGTCGAGGTATCCCTTGTTGTCCGCGGTGATCACGGCGGTGGTACCGGGGTTGTTCTCGACACACTCGGTGAGGAGGTCCTCGGTGAGGTACATGGTACTGCTGCCGAGGGAGGGCATCTTGTTGTAGTAGGAGTACACGATGCTGTCCGGGGGTGACGAGGCGGAGTAGTTGATACCTGCGATGTTCTCGCGGATACCGACCATCTCATAGATGATCAGCGCGTTCGCCGCACCGTTACCGATGACCTTGGAGACCGGCCATTTGGTCTCTGCGACGTACTGCTTCTCATCCGCAGTGGTGTGGTTGATGTGCCAGACACTCATCTGGGTACCGTCGGAGTTGCCTCCGTCGATGATCTTCCTGACCTGTTCGATATCCTTCTCATCGACGACGGAGTCGTAGTACGCATCTGCGAGAGGGTATTTCTCGAGAGTGTATCCCTCCTCTCCGTCGATGATCTTCTGTATAACGGTTATGTCACTCTCGTCTATCTTGTAATCACCGTTGGCATTACCGTAGACTTCGAGTGCTGCTGTGATGTTGATGTCGTTGCCGTTGTCCTTGTTAAGGATCATGAACGTGCCCACTCCGGCACATGCAACGACTATGACGACGATCACGGCTACTATCTTGGTAGTGTTAGCGTTCATGGTTTCAACTGGATGGTATATCCAAGTACTATATATTTGAATTGGATGTATAATCCAACTATTTACTGCAATCAAAAACACCCATACTGGATGATGTTCCGCATGTATCCGCGGAAATACTGCAGAATTATGGTTCCGATAATCATTTCCAAAATGGAAATGTTATATAATGCGCTTACTTGGTATGCAGCATATGGCTACAGATTGCAGAGTCTTCGATGGCTGCATAGGCAATCCCGCGAAGCTGAACATATTGGTGTTCCTGAAGCGGAACGGGCCTGTGACAGCGAAACAGATGCTCTCGGACGGGATCGGTATCCCGCAGACCACGCTGTACCGTCTCCTGAACAACCTGGAGAGCATCGGTGCGATAAGCGTGGTCTCCGAGACGAAGGTACGCGGAACGATCGAGAAGACGTACTATCTCAGCGAGAAGCTGAAGGATTTCGACAAGCGTATCGCATTCAACAACGATCTGGAGGAATATTGCAGTTCGTTCGCCATATTCGTCATGAACCTGTACAACGAGTTCAAGGACTATACCAAGAAGGAAGGGGCCAACATAATCGCCGACGGACCCTTCTTCTGTGCCCTGCCTATCTATGCCACCGCGGAGGAGATAGTGGGTCTGGCCGACTCGATCAGGGAATTGGTGATGCCCTACACCTCACGCAAATCGGAGGAGCAGGGATTGCACACGTTCGCGACCGTCTTCACCCCGCCCTGCGACTTGGGCACACCCGTTGACGGCTGTCACGACTGATACTGATGGAAGGTGTCTGTTTTGATCTTTAAATATCTGAAAGGAAAGGATTGGGTGATGGTCACTATATGCGTGGTGCTCATCGCCTTCATGGTCTACCTGGAATTGGAGATCCCCGGATACATGTCCGGGATAACCACGCAGCTCAACATGCCCGTGCCGGACATGGATGCGATCTACCACGACGGCTGGATGATGGTCATCTGTGCCTTCGGCAGCCTGATCATATCCGTGATCGTGGGTGCGTTCGCATCGTACATCGCATCGTCCCTTGCCAGGACGCTCCGCGAACTGGAATTCGCGAAGGTCCTGTCATTCTCCGCTGCGGAGATAAACGGATTCTCCACTGCGAGTCTCATCACCAGGTCCACCAACGACATCACGCAGATCCAGATGACCACAGTGATGGGTCTGATGATCGTCATCAGGGCCCCGATAATGGCGGCATGGGCCATCATCAAGATCATGGACAAGAACTGGGAATGGTCCATGGCCACACTGATCGCAGTCCTCGTCGTGATCTCCACCATAGGCATCCTGATGATCTACGTCATACCCAGGTTCAGGAGGATACAGGGACTCACCGACGACGTCAACAGGGTCACCAGGGAGAACCTGAACGGTATCCGTGTGGTACGTGCGTACAACGCGGAGGATTACCAGGAGAGGAAGTTCGAGGATGCGAACGAGGACCTCACCACCACCAACCTCTCCGCCAACCGCGCGATGGCGGTGATGTATCCCGTCATGTTGATGGTCATGAACGGACTCACGCTCGCCATCTACTGGATCGGTGCCTCGCTCATACACAGCGCGGGTCCGGGTCCGGAGGCCCTCGAGCTGTTTTCCGACATGGTCGTGTTCTCGTCCTACGCGATGCAGATCGTGATGGCGTTCGTCATGATGGTCGTGATCCTCATGATCCTACCCCGTGCGATGGTCGCATCCAAGCGTGTGCAGGGGGTCATCAACACCGAACCGTCCATCAGGGACGGGGAGTGTTCCGAAGGTACCGAGAGCGGTACCGTCGAGTTCAGGAACGTGTCCTTCAGGTACTCGGATGCAGGAGGGGACGTCCTCCGCAACGTGAGCTTCAAGGCATCGAAGGGAGAGACGGTGGCATTCATAGGTGCCACCGGAAGCGGGAAGACCACTCTGGCGGATCTCATACCGAGATTCTACGATGCCACCGAGGGGGAGGTCCTGGTGGACGGCAGGAACGTCAAGGATTACAGGATCAGCGATCTCAGATCGAAGCTCGGATACGTGTCCCAGAAGGCATTCATGTTCAAAGGAACGATCGAATCCAACGTCAATTACGGGGACACATCCTCCGCGAGGACCGAGGCGGATGTGAAGAGGGCGGTGAACGTCGCCCAGGCCGACGGATTCGTGGAGTCCATGCCCGGAGGGTACGGAGGGGATGTGGCCCAGGGAGGCACCAACCTGTCCGGAGGACAGAAACAGAGACTGTCCATAGCGAGGGCGGTGTGCAGGGACCCGGAGATCTACATCTTCGACGATACCTTCTCCGCCCTCGACTACAGGACGGACAGGACCCTGAGGATGACCCTCAAGGAGGAGATCAAAGGGGCCACCACGCTCATCGTCGCCCAGAGGATCGGTACGATAATGGATGCGGATAAGATAATCGTGATCAAGGACGGAGGTATCGTGGGCATCGGGAGACACGAGGAGCTCCTTTCCACGTGCCAGGAGTACCTGGACATAGCCAGATCGCAGCTTTCAGAGGAGGAGTTGGGATTATGAACGGACCGGGCGGACCCCCGCGCCACAGACACGGGCCGGGAGGGCACGGACCCTCCATGCCCACTGAGAAGGCGAACGATTTCAAGGACGCGTGGAGCAGACTGTTCGCGTACATGGACAGATACAGGATACAGATCGTACTGGCACTGCTGATGGCATTCATCGGTACGATCCTCACCCTCCTGGGTCCGAACATGCTCAGCGACATGACGGACCTCATACAGGCCGGACTGCTCGGACCGATGGATCTCGACGGCATCGTATCCATAGCGATGACGCTGCTGTTCATATACGCCGCAGGTTCGGTCCTCACGTTCATACAGCAGTACATAATGACCACGGTCTCCCAGAGGACCGCGCGCAACTTCCGCAGCGACATATCCTCGAAGATCAACAGACTGCCGCTCAGGTACTTCGACAGGAGCACCACGGGCGACATCATGAGCCGTGTGACCAACGATATCGATACCGTCGGCCAGTCGATGAACCAGAGCATCAG
>JBJEZZ010000087.1:0-6524 GCA_051887655.1 Candidatus Methanomethylophilaceae archaeon
CAAGACGGTCCACGGAGGACAGGCTTGGAAGTTGAAGGATATAGAGGATTACAGCCATAACCTCAATCCGTTCGGAGCCCCTGATTTTCTGAAGGATGTGGTGGATGATGCGGTATCGCAGGTCTGGCACTATCCCGACGATTCATCGCTCGGATTCAGGACCGCCGTCGCGAATGAGTTCGGGGTCTCTCCGGACAACGTCATAGCCGGTGCCGGTTCCTCCGACATCATAAGGATGTTCCCCAACACGTTCATGGAGGAGGGGGACAGGGTCGTCATGTTCTCGCCGTCCTTCGCCGAATATACCCAGCAGTGCAGGATATGCGGTGTCGGCATCACGTACGTCCCTTTGAGGAAGGAGAACGACTACAGGATCGACCGTGACGAGTTATCGCAGGCTCTCACCGACGGCGTGAAGGCCCTGTACATATGCAATCCCAACAACCCCACCGGGAGGGTGGAGCCCAGGGAGAAGATCCTGTCTATCGTGGACGAGTGCGAATCCAAGGGGATACTGGTGTTCCTCGACGAGACGCTCCTGGAACTCGTGGACGGTTACAAGGACGTGACATGTGCCGGATACGTCAAAGATCGTACGAACCTCATCGTCGCGGGTTCTCTGACCAAATCATTCGCGATCCCGGGCATACGCATCGGTTTCGGGATAACTAACAGGGACATGGCGGACGAGATGAACAAGGTCCGCATGACCTGGAACATCGGTGCCATCGAACAGCACGTCGGAGAGGTACTGATCTCGGAGCACATGGACTACGTGCATGACGCATCCAAACTGTTGCGTGCGGAAGCGGACAGGATGTTCGGCGTCCTGAAGGACATGGGACTTCCGGTAGGTGCGCCCTGCGACGGATTCTTCTATTTCTGCGACCTGTCGCCGATCGGACTGGATGCGAAGACCCTTGTGTCCAGGATGAAGGACCGCGGGTTCATGGT
Source organism: Candidatus Methanomethylophilaceae archaeon (assembly GCA_051887655.1). Lineage (GTDB taxonomy): Archaea > Thermoplasmatota > Thermoplasmata > Methanomassiliicoccales > Methanomethylophilaceae > SIG5. Next base: position 955 of record JBJEZZ010000087.1, read on the forward strand.
CCGCGACTGTTCCTCCTTCGGTCCGGAATACGCCGGATGCGTGAGGTTCTGCGTGAAGGACAGGGAGATGAACGACCGTTTCCTCTCCGCATTGAGAGAAAGTGTGGTGTGACCCTTGGACCTCTGGATTTCTGCCGTATGCATCGTCGTGCTCGCGATCCTCATCGACAGGTTCGTCGGGGAGGTCCCCAACGCGATACATCCGCTGAGGTGGATCGGGAACCTCGTTGGGTTCCTCGACCGTCACATCAGGAGGACATCCAGACCGGCCACCGTCATGAAGGGCATGCTGTCGTATCTTCTGGTGGCGGTGCTGTACATCGCGATATCCCTGGCGATATCCGCACTCACCAGACGTTTCCTCGGGGAGATCCCCTGGATCGTCGTATCCGCACTTCTCTTCAAGGTCAACTTCGCGATATTCTCCTTCAGAAAGCACTGCATCCCCATCCAGGACGATCTCAGGAACGGGGACCTGGAAGCCGCGGCCGCAAAGACCCAGATGATCGTGAGCAGGAAGACCGCGGGCATGGATGCGGAGCACATCGCATCGTCATGCACGGAGACCATCTCCGAGAACCTCGTGGACAGCGTCCTGTCGCCTACGTTGTATTTCGGGCTGTTGGGTCTTCCAGGTGCCATGATGTTCAGGTGCGCCAATCTCATGGACGCCATGTGGGGGTACCTGAACGAGAGGTACGGGGACCTCGGATTCTTCGTGGCCAAGTTCGACGACGTGTTGGGATTCATAGGGTCCAGGATATCGCTCGTGTTCGTCACGGTCGCGGCGTTCGTCATGGGGATGGACTGGCGCAGCGTGATACCCATGGCCAGGGAGGGGAAGGACCTCACGCCGTCACCCAACAGCGCATGGTCCATGGTGGCATGCGCCGCAGCCCTGGGGATAAGGATGGAGAAGGTCGGTGTCTATGTGATGGGCAAGGGCGACATGCCCACCGCCGATGACATAACCAGATGCTATCATCTTGTGGAACTGTCCTCGATCCTGTTCATGCTGTGCGTCACCTTACCGCTGTATGCGTTCATCGGTATCGATATACAGATATTCGCGGAGGACCTTATGCTCAGCATCGGAGGCTGGTTCTTCTGAGATACGCCGAAGGTACCGACATCGAGTTCGAGACGGAGCTTAGATACTCCGGAGGGATGCCCGTCCAGGTCGTGCGTTTCGCCAACGAGATGGACATACTGTCATCCGCGTCGTACCACGGCGGCAGGGTGTCCACGAGGACGGTCATCTTCATACAGGTGGCCAAGGATTTCATGTGCACCGACATCAAGGGGTACGTGGAGGACATCCTGGACGATCTGGCACTTCCCCGCGGGACCGTGTCGTTCCTCACCGCGGCGGAAGTGGAGTATGTGTTCACCGTGGAGGAGGGTACATACCGTTCGTCGAGCGGGTACGCGCTCGTCACCGCGGGTCTGAGCAACCAGGTCGTCGCAGGCGACGAACTGCTCTGTTGGGAGGAGAGGCATGCACTGTCCCTGAAAAGGTCGGCCGCGCTGTACCACGCCGGCACGATCAACATAATGGCGGTGTTCCGCGAGCCTTTGGACCATTCGGCGAAGGTGAACGCGGTGATCGCGGCCACGGAGGCCAAGACCGCCGCGATGAACATACTGGGATACAGGGAGACGGGCACCACATCGGATGCGGTGGCCATAGCGTCCCCCAAGGGCGATTCGTGCCCCTACGCAGGTACCGGTTCCGAGCACGGCATCGCAGCCGCGCGTGCCGTCAGGACCGCCGTCTGCAAAGCACTGATAAGGAGGGACGACTTCCCTCTGGACATGGACGACGGCCGCAAGGCCGAGATAAGAAAGGAGTACGGATTCTGAATGACCGGAGATATCGAAAACACATCCCCGGAGAGGGGAGGCGGAGTGTTCACCGCTCTGAAAGGGATGTTCTCATTCTTCACCATACTTCCGATAAACATAGAGATGAAGGAGATCGACGCCATGAACCGCATGTTCTGGTTGGTGCCGATCATCGGTCTGTTCTACGGCCTCCTCGCCGCGGGGGAGGTATGGCTCCTCTCCAACGTGATGGATTCCGCGCTGCTGATCGCGGTCGTGACGCTGTTCACCATGCACCTGTTCAACCGCTATCTGCACCTCGACGGTCTGTTGGATGTCGGGGACGGTCTCACCGTCGCGGGTACGGTCGAGGACCACAGACGCGCGCTCAAGGACAGCACGATCGGTTCCGGTGCCTTCGCCACCGGGTTCTTCGTCACGCTGATAACGATAGTATCGATGTCGCAGCTGGGGATCGGCATGCCGCTGTGGGTGTCGTTCGTCCTGCTGTTCGCCATGTCCGAGGTCTTCTGCAGGAACGCACAGGTGTTCGCCGCGGGATTCGGCATACCCAGCAACGGTATGGCGGGCGAGTCCGTGAGGTGCACCGGCCGCAGGGAGATGATATGCTCCCTGATCCTGACCGTCTGCATCGTTGCCGCGTTGGAACTCGCGACATGCACACTGCTGGGTCATGATGCTTACGATTACACGTTCATCCCGGTCTGCACCGCGGCCGGTCTCCTGGCATCGGTCGTCTGGGCCAGGATCCTCTCCGGTACGGCCAACCGCAACTTCGGTGCCGTCAACGGTGACATACTGGGTGCCGTCAACGAGAGCACAAGGGCGATAGTCCTGTTGCTGTTCGTGGCAATTCTTACGGTGATGCTTTGAAGGTAGATGCGTTGATAATGGCCGGGGGCAAGGGTACCCGCATGGGTTCCAATTCCATAGAGAAGCCCATGCAGATCGTGGGCGGCAAGCCCGTGGTCATGCGCGTGGTCGAGGCCGTGCAGAACTGCAAGAACGTGAACGACGTCCTCGTGTCCGTCAGCTCCAACACGCCCAACACCGAGAGGTTCCTCCAGGACCTCGGGGTGGAGACCCTGTGCACGTCCGGGAACGATTTCATGGAGGATATGCACACGGCGTTCGGGATGCTGAACAGCGAGTTCGTGCTGACCTGCCCCTCGGATCTGCCTTTGATAAGGTCCTACACATTGGATGCGTTCACCGATTTCTTCAGACCGGAGATGGAATCCGCCATCGCCGTGGTGGAGAAGAACGTTGTGGTGAACACGGGGATAACCCCGTCGTTCACATGCGAGATCGACGGCGGCGAATGGGTCCTGTCGGGCGTGTGCATCTCGGACAGGGTGAAGACGCTGATGGGCAAGTATCTCAAAGAGTCGTACATGAAGACGGATTGGGTGGACCTCGCCGTGAACGTCAACACCCCGCTGGAGCTTTCGCTGTCAAGGGGTTTCTTCGATAACTGCGATCCTATTCAATGCCAAGAATCTGTCTGTAAAGTCTGTGAACTTCGTCAAGAATGTCCTCGCAGGTTATCTTCCCTGCAGACGAGATGATCGCGCCTACGGACGATCCTCCGCAGCCGACACCCTCCTTGATGTAACCCCACTCGTACGCCTGGAGTCCCTCGTACGGACTCTTGGAGTAGTCCATGTTGACGTATACGATCGGGATGTCCTCGTCTATGCCCGCGATGATCTTCTCGATATCGGAGTTGGGATCGTTGACCAGCCATCTGGTCGTACCCTGGATGACGTTCCCTATCACGGATCTGTCCATCCCTACGGCGACGGCTATCACAGCCGCCATCTGAGTGCCTCCGCCTACGATGACGGGTATGTGCTTGGCCGCTCCGACGATCATACCCGCGTTCACGGCGATCATCGGATCGCCGACGCATTCCACCGCCTTCAGCGGGTCGTCGGCGAGACTGCCTATGGATATGCCGGCGGCCTCGAATGCGGAGTTCACGATTTTGGTCTTCAGTTCCTTCGGGTTCTTGGGGGAACTGCTGCTCACGAGGTTCTCCTTCATGACGCCCATGGCCATCATGGTGGCCATCGCGGTGGTGGTGCCTCCGGCGCAGCTCTCGCTGATGATGACGAAGTCGTTGTCCTTGGCGAACAGCTCTCCGAGGAGGATGCCCCTCTCGTACAGCATGCGCACATCCTTCACCGACTTCCCGGTGACGATGGATTCCCCGTATGTACCGCCGACATCGTAGTAGGGGATGTTGGGGATGACCTTGCATCCGGCGTTGATGATATGGTGCTGCATCCCGGAGAGATTGAGTGCGGAGATGGTGAGCGTTGCGGGTGTGGGTATGCCTCCGGGGTTGATCGGTATGCCCTTCATGCAGACGGTCCTTCCCAGTACGATGAGTTCCGCATCTGCGGCAGGCGTGAACAGGGTCAGTTCGGGTGTGTCACCCGCATCCGACACGCCGGGGATGGTGGATGTGAGCGTGTTCGCAACGGTACACGTGAATACCCCCCTCTTGCCCCATATTCCGGAGACGATCTTCTTCGCGAGTTCTTCATTCCCTTTCACGGAAAGGGAGGGAGGCATCTGGAAACCTTCTGTCATCATCCCTGAGATGACGAGCGGGTTAATAATGAGTCCGTCCGGCCGAAGGCGGGCGGTTCATGATCCGATATCGCTAACCGTACAAAACATATCGGGATGATAGATTATTCATGATCGATCGGGATCGGTCTTCCGGAGAGGTACGATTCTTCCTCCGGCGACATACGCCAGGACGGTGGTCATGCAAAGGCTATTAATATGATGAAAATATACTTGGCTTACAAGTGGACGTAGTGTAGTTGGTCATCACTTGACCTTGCCAAGGTTAGAACTCGGGTTCAAATCCCGGCGTCCGCACCATCCCTTCTTTCATTCCCATTCCCGTTACGGGACGTTCCGTCAGGCGTAGCCGTTCTTCCACGCCGGCAGTACGCATTCGTCCAGAGATATCTCCGGAAGGTTCCTCCTACCGTTCCTGTGGGCGTCGAAAAGCATACGGATGAATCCGGGCCTGTATGCGATGAAGCTCCCGTCCCCGATCATGGACACGATCCTGTCCTCCGTCGCCCATTCGGTCGCGTCCACTTCGGATCCCTGCATGACGATCGGCGAGCCGTCGTATTCGAGGATGTAGGTATCGTCGAAGGTGTGCGGCATCCGCACGGTCACGCACAGGTCCCTTTCGGATACGGTATATGGGAGACCCAACTCCTCGTGTATCTCCCTCATGGCGCCTTCGTGACTGTCCTCCCCCGCATCCACCTGTCCCGCGGAGGACAGGTCCCAGAGGCCGGGATGTATGCGCTTGTCCATGCTGCGTTTCTGTATGAGCATCTTGTCCCCGTCGAATATGCAGATGTGGACGGTGAGCCTGAAACCGTCCGGACCCCATTGGTAGCGGGGCACGACCCTGCCGGTCCTCCTCTTCTCGGAATCGTACACGTCGGTGAGTTCCATCGCACATCCTGATGGATGATGCGGATATACGTTTTGGCAGACCTGCGGATACGGTACCGTATCATTTTGACGAACGGATCAAAAGACACATGGGGTGGGAGGAGGGATTCGAACCCCCGATCTCAGGATCTGCAGTCCCGTGCATAGCCTCTGTGCTACTCCCACGTGTGAGCAATACCCGTATCTATCAATCCTATTTAACGTTTGGCGGATGCCGGTAGAACCGATTA